>NZ_JALDWB010000002.1:0-225831 GCF_023110435.1 Streptococcus oralis | reverse complement strand
TAAACAGCCCTTGCTTTTGCCTCTGGAAGACACCACAGTATCGAGCTCCCAGTGACCAAAAGTTTCACGATTCCGGATCTCTTTAGGACGTTTGGCAATCGGTGTGCCAATCCTAAATCTTCCACGTGTTTCTTTTGGCTGTCGACTTTTTCCCTTTCGGCGAAGGACGCTTAAATCCAGATCAATCAAACCCGCATAGAGCCAGTTATAGATGGTTTTAAAAGCGACCATTGGCCTTTGTTCAAGCTGATAGCACCCACAAATCTGTTCAGGCGACCAGGAGGCTTTTAACCCCTTCTCAATTTCCTTTTTCAACTTAGGTGTTAAACAAGACTTCCGACCCTTTTGCTTAGCCCTGTGGTCATACTGTTCCTGTGCTAAGACTGCGGAGTAACCATTTTGGCATCGTCTCAACTCTCTTGAAATGATAGACTTATGGACGCCAAGTTTACTTGCAATTTGGCAAGGTTTCAAACCTAATTACAAGTAAGTTTCTATCTTTATTCGGTCGGTTATGGTAAGATGGGAGTAGCTCATAGTTTTTCCTCGGCTTCTGTTTGTGTGGTTACTTACAGTTTACACCAATGAAATGCTGTGAGTTTTTTTGGTGTACTATATTTTACAATTTATCTTTTTTAAAAAATTTTTTCCAAATGGAATTTCCTTTCTCAGGCAACAAAAAAGCCACCTGATTGGGTGACTTCTTTAGGAGATTATGATGAAAAAGAAAAGTTTAGGATTTCATTAAATAAAGTTAGGAGGTCTTTATTTAATAACTATATGATACACGAGGAGACTTAAACTTTACTTAAGAAAAATAATTATTTTTATTTTTTTCGATCCACCCAAATCATTCCCGTACAATCATAAGTAGATAAGGTTTCAAAACCCAGTGAACAGTAGAATTCTAAATTTTTTTCTGTCTGTTCGGTCACTAGTTGGACTTGATAGGCATCTTTAAAATCCTCTAAAGCCTCTTTCATCAAGTCTCTACCAATCCCTTGGCGCTGATAGCTAGGCAAAACGATCAAATCCTGGACAAAAATCGATGAGAAACCATCTCCGACCAAACGGACCAAGCCCACCACGGCATCGCCATCAAGTGCCAGATAAATCGCTAATGAGTGAGACAAGGCCTTCTCCAGCATCTGGGATTGATGTGTATAATTTGTCCAGCCGACTGCCTGATAGAGATGCAAAACATCATTTATATTTACTAATTCTTGCTTTCTAACGGTAATCATGTCATCACCTCTTAGATTTCTCTCAAACTCTTGTACTGCCGTCCATCTTTATCAAAGTTTTCAGGAGCCAGCCACATTTCCAAGCGAGTTTTGGCTTGGGGCCAGTCCTTATCAATCATAGACAACCAATCCGTATCTCTAGTCCGCCCCTTATAAATGACAGCCTGGCGGAAGGTTCCTTCATAGACAAAGCCCAAACGCTCTGCTGCTCGTCTTGATGGCAAATTTAAGGCATCGCATTTCCACTCATAGCGACGATAGTTAAGCTCCTCAAAAACATAGCGAGCCAAGAGATACTGAGCTTCTGTCCCTATCCTCGTCCCCTTAAGAGCCGGTGAAAAGGTGACAGCACCCACTTCTATTACTCGGTTATTCTGATCAATTCGCATGAGAGAAAATGTTCCCAAGGCCTTACCCGTCTCCCTATCCAAGATAGCATAGAAAAAACGATCCTTACGAGCCAACATCTGATTTAAAACGGCAACCAGTTCCTCCATATCTGCCACTGGCTCCTGAAAAAGGTAGGTCCACATCTCCCGAGGAGTATCTGGACCATAAACAGCTAGCAAATCCTCCGCATGCTTTTCCACAGAAAGAGCCTCTATCCGAGCGTAACTCCCTTCTAAGAAATCAATGGAAGGCAATTCACCTGGTGTATAACCTTCCATTGACTCACCAATCATCTGACCATATTCGTTTACTGGCATAGCTTTCTCCTTGTTTTGCTTTTCAAACTTTATAATTGCACATAGTATATCATACTTTCATGAAAAAATTCAAAAATCCTCCAGATTCTACCTCTGAAGGATTCGTTTCTTATTTCACAACGATATTAACGAGTTTAGTTGGCTTCAATAGTCCAGTGGACTATTGAAGGTGGCAGATAGGGCTAATAAACTCGTTATTTAACGACGATATTAACGAGTTTGTTAGGTACCGCAATCACCTTCACGATTTCCTTACCGTCAATTTCTGCTTTGACCTTTTCGTCAGCCAGAGCAATTTCTTGCAATTCTTCGCGTGACAGGTCTTTAGCGACCATGAGTTTGGCACGAACTTTTCCTTTGATTTGGACGACGATCTCGATTTCATCTTCAACCAATTTGCTTTCGTCCCATGTTGGCCAAGCTACATAAGAGATGGACTCACCTGTTGCAGCAACAGTTTGCCAGAGTTCTTCTGCCAAGTGAGGTGCAAATGGGGCAATCAATTGGATAAAGCCTTTGGCGTAGTCTACATAGAGTTTGTCTTCCTTGTTAGCTGCGTTGACAAAGACCATGAGTTGGGCAATGGCTGTGTTGAATTTCATGGACTCGATTTGCTCAGTGACAGCTTTGACTGTTTCATTGTAAACCTTGTCAAGAGCACCATTGTTTTCCGCAGCGATTTCTTTACTTGTAATCAAACGGTAAACACGGTCGAGGAATTTACGGCTTCCTTCCAAACCTTCTTCTGACCAAGCGATTGAAGCGTCAAGTGGTCCCATGAACATTTCATAGACACGAAGGGTATCAGCACCGTATTGTTCCACTACGTCGTCTGGGTTGACAACGTTCTTGAGAGATTTAGACATCTTGGCTGGTGCTTGCTCCAACTCTTCTCCTGTTTCCACATGGAAGAAGGAACCATCACGTTTTTCAACCTTATCAGTTGCCACAAGAGCCCCGCGGTGGTCACGGTAGCTTGTTCCCAAAATCATTCCTTGGTTAAAGAGTTTTTGGAATGGTTCCTTAGTCGGAACAACACCGAGGTCATAGAGGAATTTATGCCAGAAACGAGCGTAAAGCAAGTGAAGCACAGCGTGTTCTGCACCACCCACATAGATATCGACTGGCAACCATTGTTTGAGGAGATCCTCATCAGCCAATTTCTCAGTATTGTGTGGGTCAATATAACGGAGGTAGTACCAGCTTGAACCAGCCCATTGTGGCATAGTGTTTGTTTCACGACGACCTTTGACACCATCTTCACGAGTCACTTCTAGCCAGTCGGTCAGGTTAGCCAATGGGCTTTCCCCAGTACCTGAAGGGCGGATATCCTTGGTTACAGGCAAAACAAGTGGCAATTCACTTTCTGGAACAGCTGTTGAAGTCCCATCTTCCCAATGAATGATTGGGATTGGCTCACCCCAGTAACGTTGACGACTAAAGAGCCAGTCGCGGAGACGGTAGGTAACCTTCTCTTGACCACAACCTTTTTCTTCCAACCAAGCTACAATCTTAGCAATAGCGTCTTCTTTGTTAAGGCCATCTAGGAAGTCTGAATTGACATGAAGACCATCTTCAGTATAGGCAGCTTCTTCTACATTTCCACCTTCAAGCACTTCTACGATTGGAAGGCCAAATTGTTTGGCAAATTCCCAGTCACGTTGGTCGTGGGCTGGAACAGCCATTACCGCGCCTGTACCATAGCTAGCAAGAACATAGTCGGCAATCCAGATTGGAATTTCTTTGCCATTGACAGGGTTGATGGCATAAGCACCCGTCCAAACCCCTGTTTTTTCTTTGGCAAGGTCGGTACGAGCCAAGTCTGACTTGAGGCTAGCTTGGTGTTTGTAGTCTGCTACGGCTTCAGCTTGTTCTGGACTGACGATAGCATCTACCAAATCATGCTCAGGCGCCAATACAGTGAAAGTCGCACCGAAAAGCGTATCAGGACGAGTGGTAAAGACGGTAAATTCCTTGTCAGTCCCTTTCACTTTGAAAGTTACATTAGCACCAGTTGATTTACCAATCCAGTTGCGTTGCATGTCCTTGATAGACTCTGGCCAGTCCAGGTCATCCAAGTCATTGAGCAAGCGCTCTGCATAGGCCGTGATTTTAAGCATCCATTGGCGCATTGGTTTGCGGACAACTGGATAGCCACCACGCTCAGATGTTCCATCTGGAAGAACTTCTTCGTTGGCAATGGCTGTTCCCAATTCTTCCACCCAATTTACTGGCACTTCAGCTTCATAAGCCAAGCCTTTTTCGTAAAGCTTAGTGAAAATCCATTGCGTCCATTTGTAGTAGTTTGGATCTGTTGTGTTGACTTCGCGATCCCAGTCATAAGAGAATCCAAGCGCATTGATTTGGCGTTTGAAGTTAGCAATATTTTCCGCCGTAAATTCTGCTGGGTCATTCCCCGTATCCATAGCGTATTGCTCTGCAGGCAAACCAAAGGCATCCCAACCCATTGGGTGAAGGACGTTGTAGCCTTGCGCACGTTTGTAACGGCTGAGAATATCGGTTGCTGTATAACCTTCTGGGTGTCCTACATGCAATCCAGCTCCTGAAGGATATGGGAACATGTCGAGAGCATAAAACTTCGGTTTTGATGCATCTGTTCCTGTCTTAAATGTATGATGTTCTGCCCAGTAGCCCTGCCACTTAGGCTCAATTTCCTTATGATTGTAAAAACTCATGCTATTTCTCCAATTTTATGATGTTACTATTATACCATTTTTGGGGGAATTTGAAAGACGAGAGATGTTCTTTTAGACTTGGATAACAAGAAATACTAAGTCGCAAACCCAACTTATTTAACAGGAAAAAAATAGCTCCTACTTGGAGCTAACTTCTATTAACTATTTGTTTCTTCCATCTTCTCACGTCCTAGTTCTCGGTAACTACGGTCGCCAACAACTTCAACGCTAAATCGACCGTTCTCATATTCAAGAATCGTCACGCTACCATTATCGAGACCATGTGGATGCATGCCATTAATCAGATACACAATGGTTCCAATGGTCATCCCGTGGCTGACAACAAGGGCATTCTCACCACCTTGCTCTTCCATTTCTTTGGCAATAGACTCGAAACCTTCTCTGATACGACCACTGAGTTTTTCCCAACCTTCTGCCCAACCAGCAGTATCAACCTCTACCAAGCCTTCTGCTAGCTCAGCATAGGATAACTGATGAACATGATCCACCTTGAAAACACGAGGAATGACCCCCATAAAAAGATCCCCATCATAGGCCCCATCAAAACTACCAAAACACCACTCTCTGATGCGCTTGTCCATGCGATAAGGGATTTTCCCCTGCAAGCCAAGTTCCTCCAGGATAATTCCCATGGTTTGAATAGTACGCCCTGAATCACTGGAATAAGCGCGGTCAAATTGTAAACCAGACTCTCTCAAGCCAATTCCTAACTCGTGAATCCCCAACTCACCTTCTGTTGTCAGAGGTGTATCACTCCATCCTTGAGCACGTCCAATCGTGTTAAACATGGTTTTTCCATGACGGACCAAGTACAATCTTACTTTAGACATTTTCTATCCTCCATTTTCTTCTATTATATCATGGAACAAAGAAATATTCGGCTTTCAACAGTAAAGTCCGCTCTCGTAATTTTCCCACAAGAAAAGCTACCCTCATGGTAGCTTTCCTAGGAGATTATTATGAAAAAGTTTAGGATTCTAATTAAATAAAGTTAGGAGATCTTTATTTAATGATTATAGTATACACAGTCATCCTTAAACTCAACTTAAATCCTCTCCCTTTTTTATTAATTTTTAAAACTATGGATTGGAGCTGGAATTTGGCCACCGCGAGAGATGAAATCAACAGACGAAGCCCCGTTGACCTTCATAACTGGAGCTGTTCCTAGCAAGCCACCAAACTCAATCATATCGCCTTCTTTACCCTTTGGAATGATACGGACGGCCGTTGTTTTCATGTTAATGACACCGATTGCTGCCTCATCCGCAATCATAGCCGCAATGGTTTCAGCAGGCGTATCTTCCGGAATGGCAATCATATCCAGTCCAACAGAACAGATAGCCGTCATGGCTTCTAGTTTTTCTAAATTTAGAGAACCATTTTGCACCGCGGCAATCATCCCCTCATCTTCAGAGACAGGGATAAAAGCACCTGACAAGCCACCGACCTGATTACAAGCCATCACTCCGCCCTTCTTAACTTGGTCATTCAAAAGAGCGAGGGCAGCCGTCGTCCCATGCGTACCAACTGTTTCTAGGCCCATTTCCTCAAGGACACGAGCCACAGAATCACCAACCGCAGGAGTCGGAGCCAAGCTTAGGTCGACAATTCCAAAGTCAACACCCAGTCTCTCGCTGGCCATCTGACCAACTAGTTGACCGATACGAGTAATCTTGAAGGCTGTTTTCTTGACCGTCTCGGCTACTACATCAAAGCTCTGTCCACGAACCTTTTCTAAGGCGCGCTTCACCACACCAGGACCCGAAACCCCGACATTAATGATAACATCTGCTTCGCCAACACCGTGGAAAGCCCCTGCCATAAAAGGATTGTCCTCAACGGCATTAGCAAATATAACCAATTTGGCAGCTCCCATATCTGATAGCGCAGCTGTTTCCTTGATGATGCGTCCCATATCTGCAACTGCAGTCATATTGATGCCTGACTTGGTTGAACCGATATTGACGGACGAGCAGACCTTGTCCGTCTCAGCTAGAGCACGCGGGATAGAATTGATGAGAATCTCATCTCCTTTTTGGTAGCCCTTTTGTACCAAAGCCGAAAAACCACCAATAAAGTCAACACCAATCTCCTTGGCAGCCTTATCAAGTGCCTTTGCCAAAACGACGTAGTCCGTCGCATCAGTCGCAGCACCAATCAAAGAAATCGGAGTCACCGATACCCGTTTATTAACAATCGGGATCCCAAGTTCTGCAGCAATTTCATCTCCTACAGCCACTAACTCAGCTGCCTTTGTCGTGATTTTTTGGTAAATTTTTTCAGCAGCACGTTCGATGTCTGGATCAATACAGTCCAAAAGGGAAATCCCCATGGTGATGGTTCTGATATCGAAATTCTGCTCTTCAATCATGGCAATGGTTTCAGTAACTTGTCTAATATCCATGATGACCTCCTAGATATTGTACATAGCATCAAAAATCGCTGCACTTTGAATATTGATTTTGACATTCAAGGTCTGACCGAAAGTTTCAAACTCATTTCGCAGAGTTGTAAAATCTTGTTTTTCATCACTTGATACGACTGCCATCATGGTGAAATACTCATCCAGTACTGTTTGAGAAATATCATCAATATTCAAACCCAACTCTGCAATCTTCGTAGACACGCCTGCAACAATCCCAGCTTTGTCCTTGCCAACCACTGTAATAATAGCCTTCATCCTTATACCCCATTTCTACGATTTTTAGAAAACCTGAACGTTTTTGATTTTCTTTTTTCCTAGTATAGCATATTTCCATAGAAAATACTAAAAAACGCCTGCTTACGAAGTTGTTCTTAAGAAAAAAACAATTTCGTAAACAAGCGTCTACCCTATCAAATGATGATGAGTGTTCCCGCTAGGACCTAAGTCCCAGCGGTAGACCAGAGCTAGACTAAGAGCACAAGACTCCATCATCATAACACTCAACAAAATTGATGATTTTATACTAATTCGATGATCGCCATTGGCGCAGCATCACCACGACGTGGTTCAGTTTTAAGGATACGAGTGTATCCACCGTTACGTTCAGCATAACGAGGTGCGATTTCTGAGAACAATTTTTGAAGTGCTGTAGTAGAAGTGTACTTATCAGTTGCTTCATCATAGTTCTCAGATGCAATTTCATTACGTACAAAAGCAGCTGCTTGACGACGTGCATGCAAATCACCACGTTTACCTAGAGTAATCATTTTTTCAACAGTTTTACGGATTTCTTTAGCACGAGCTTCAGTTGTCACGATTGATTCGTTGATCAAAAGGTCAGTTGTCAAATCGCGAAGCATTGCTTTACGTTGTGAGCTAGTGCGTCCTAGTTTACGGTAAGCCATGTATTCCTCCTTTATTTATCTTTTAATCCAAGACCCAAGTCAATGAGTTTGAGTTTCACTTCTTCCAAACTCTTGCGTCCAAGATTTCGTACTTTCATCATCTCTGCTTCAGATTTTTCTGTCAAATCATGCACAGTATTGATACCGGCACGTTTCAAACAGTTGTATGAACGCACAGATAAGTCCAGTTCCTCAATCGTACGATCCAAAATACGATCGTCAGATTCAGTGTCAGCTTCTTTCATCACTTCAGTTGACTTAGCAATCTCAGTAAGATTTGTAAACAAATCAAGATGTTCTGTCAAGATACGTGCTGAAAGCCCTAAAGCATCTTCTGGAATAATTGTTCCATTGGTCAAGATTTCAAGGGTTAATTTGTCAAATCCATCATTGCTACCTACACGAGCAGGCTCTACTTGATAGTTGACTTTTGTAACTGGTGTATAAATAGAATCTACAGCAAGTGTTCCAACTGGTGCATTATCTTTTTTGTTTTCATCAGCAGGTACATATCCACGACCACTGTTAACAGTCATTGTCGCTTTTAGGGAAGACCCTTCACCGATTGTAAAGAGATAATGATCTGGATTTACAATTTCAATATCACTGTCAGTCAAAATGTCTCCAGCTGTAATTTCAGCAGGACCTTCAACGTCAAGCTCAATGATTTTTTCGTCTTCAACGTATGATTTCACTGCAATCCCTTTAATGTTCAGAATGATTTGCATCACGTCTTCACGAACACCTGGAACTGTGTCGAACTCATGCAAGACACCTTCAATATTGATAGATGTCACTGCTGCTCCTGGTAGAGAAGCTAGTAGTACACGACGAAGAGAGTTACCAAGAGTTGTACCGTAGCCACGTTCAAGCGGTTCGATTACAAACTTGCCATAATCTTTATTTTCATCAATTTTTGTTATATTTGGTTTTTCAAACTCGATCATTTAGTTACTCCCTCTTAAACGAAAAGCAGTGTAATGCAATGATTATACACGGCGACGTTTTGGAGGACGAGCACCATTGTGTGGCACTGGAGTCACATCACGAATTGCTGTTACTTCAAGACCAGCGGCAGCAAGCGCACGAATAGCTGACTCACGACCAGAACCTGGACCTTTTACAGTAACTTCAACTGATTTAAGACCGTGTTCTTGTGCAGATTTAGCAGCAGCTTCAGAAGCCATTTGAGCAGCGAATGGTGTAGATTTACGAGAACCTTTGAAACCAAGAGCACCAGCTGATGACCAAGCAATTGCATTACCATGCACATCAGTAATCATAACAATAGTGTTATTAAATGTAGCGTGAATATGAGCAATACCAGATTCGATATTCTTTTTCACACGACGTTTACGTGTTGGTTTAGCCAAGACTTTTACCTCCTATATTATTTTTTCTTACCAGCAATCGCAACAGCTTTACCTTTACGAGTGCGAGCGTTGTTTTTAGTGTTTTGTCCACGGACAGGAAGTCCACGACGGTGACGAATACCACGGTATGAACCGATTTCCATCAAACGTTTGATGTTCAAGTTTACTTCACGACGAAGGTCACCTTCAACTTTGATTGCATCCACTTCACGACGGATAGCATCTTCTTGATCTGATGTAAGGTCACGTACACGAACATCTTCTGAGATTCCAGCAGCAGCCAAAATTTTCTTAGATGTTGCAAGTCCGATACCATAAACGTAAGTCAATGAGATTACTACGCGTTTGTCATTTGGAATGTCAACTCCAGCAATACGAGCCATGTTTTCTCCTTTCTATCTTATCCTTGACGTTGTTTGTGTTTTGGATTTGCTGGGCAAATTACCATAACACGACCATTACGACGAATTACTTTACAGTATTCGCAAATTGGTTTGACCGATGGTCTTACTTTCATTTCTTATCCCTCCAAGTTTTTCGATTATTTAAAGCGGTAAGTGATACGTCCACGTGTCAAGTCATATGGACTCATCTCGACAGTAACACGATCTCCCGCTAAAATACGAATATAGTTTTTACGAATTTTACCAGAAACTGTTGCTAAAATCTGATGTCCATTTTCAAGTTCAACCGTAAACATTGCGTTAGGCATTGTATCGACTACTTTGCCTTCAACTTCAATCACATCGTCTTTTGCCACGCAAAAGCACCTCCATAAATTTCGATTTGATGCCTCTAGACACAGAGACAACAATTATAAGTCAGACTATCTCAGTATAACATTTGTAGCGATTTTTTGCAAGTGTGAAAAACGCTTTATTTCAAATTTATCAATACTTTTTCGATGTCTTTGAACACATCATTGATATCTTGATTTCCTTCGATATCGTGAACCAAACCTTTGGCACGGTAGTGAGCAATGATTGGTTCACCTTGTGCAATGTTCACATCCAAGCGACGTTTCACTGTCTCAGGTTTGTCATCTTCACGTTGGTAGTAATCTTCTTCTTTGTAGTCAACTGGTGGGTTGAAAACTTTGTGGAAGGTTTCACCTGTTTCGCGGTGGATGATACGGCCACTCAAACGTTCCAAGAGACAGTCTGGATTCACTTCAATGTTGATCACACCTTCCAATTCAATACCAAGTTCAGCCAATGTTTTATCCAAGGCATGGGCTTGTTCAATTGTGCGTGGATAACCATCTAACAAGAAACCTGTTTCTTTGATATCATCCTGTGAAAGGCGTTCTTTAACAATACCATTTGTAACTTCATCTGGAACCAACTCACCTTTGTCGATGTATGACTTTGCAAGCACACCCATTTCAGTTTGATTTGCCATAGCAGCACGGAACATATCTCCAGTTGAAATGTGTGCCACGTGGAATTGTTCCACAATTTTAGCTGCTTGCGTTCCCTTACCTGCTCCAGGTAAGCCCATAATCAAAAGATTCATGATCTGATCTCCTTATTTTGTATTTAAATAGAAGCAGAAAACTGTTCTAACTCCTATTTAAAAACAAAATAGAAGAGGGGAGACGAAAGTCTCCCTTATAGATAGACTTTCATACTCCACTCTCTAAGCAAAAGTAGTCTTGCTTTTATTCTGTTTTGTCCATGAAACCAACATACTTACGTTTCAATAGGTAACCTTCTAGCTGTTTGATTCCTTCGATACCTGTCGAAATAATGATCAAAAGACTAGTTCCCCCAAAAGCAACCGCTTCTGAGAGCCCAAAGACATCTTTTGCTACAATCGGCAAGATTGAAATCACACCAAGGAAAAGGGAACCGACGGTTGCAAGGCGACGAAGAAGTTTCGACATGAACTCTTCTGTTCCCTTACCAGGACGGACACCGTGGATATAGGCTCCGCTCTTTTGCAAGTTTTCTGCTGCTTTCTCTGGATTGATCTGTACAAATGTATAGAAGAATGTAAAGAGAATAATCAGCAGTGCATACATGGCAACACCTGTTGGAGATGTTGTCGCAAGCATTTCTTGTGCTGTACGTACCCAAGTCCAATCAAGCCCCATAGCGCTGACAAACTGAAGAATAGCCGCAGGAGCTGCCGTAATCGAACTTGCAAAGATAACTGGGATAACACCAGCAGGATTGACCTTCAAAGGAAGGTAAGAACTGGATGGAGCACCTTGAGCAACTTTTGTATATTGGATCGGAATTTTATATTCTGCCTGTTGTACATATGTTGTAAAGTAAACAATCAACAAAACAGCTATAATGAGAATAACGACAAATATAATAGATGACGTCAACCGATCACTTGGAATATTGACAAAATAGTCCACGTAGATGCCATGAATCATCTCTGGAATTGAAGCCACAATCCCAGCAAAGATAATCATAGACACCCCGTTACCATATCCCTTATCAGTGATTTGCTCCCCGAGCCAAGTAACAATCATAGTACCTGCAGTCAGGATAATACCAATCGTAACAAAGACTTGAGGTGTTAGATCTGTCGTTAATAATTTTGCACCAGATAGAGTGTTAAAACCAGCAGTGATTCCGATTGATTGCACAAACGCAAGTACAAGCGCAATATAACGAGTCGCTTGGTTTATCTTTCTCCGTCCTACTTCCCCCTGCTTGCCCCACTCTACAAACTTTGGAACAATATCCATTTGTAGCAATTGAACAACGATGGAAGCTGTGATATACGGACTCACACCGAGTGCAAAAACCGAGAAGTTCTTCATGGCATTCCCTGAAACTAAACTAAGCATGTTCAAGAAGGATAATCCACTCAAAGCTTCCAGACTTTTTGCATTCACACCTGGTACAGTAATACTAGTCCCAATACGGAAGACAAGTATGATAAAAATCGTAAAGAGAATTTTTGATCGTACTTTCTTAACCTTGAGAGCCTCTTTTAATAATTTAAAAAACATAGGTCACCTCTCTAGATGACTTCTACTGAACCACCTTTAGCAGTGATAGCTTCTTCAGCTGTTTTAGAGAATTTAGCTGCTTTCACAGTCAACTTCTTAGTCAACTCACCGTTACCAAGAATTTTAACGCCTGATTTTTCAGCCTTTACAATTCCTGCTTCGATAAGAACAACTGGAGTAACTTCAGTACCATCTTCAAAAACGTTCAATTGATCAAGATTTACAATTGCGTATTCTTTAGTGTTGATGTTAGTGAATCCACGTTTTGGAAGACGGCGGAACAATGGAGTTTGTCCACCTTCAAAACCAAGGCGAACTCCGCCACCGCTACGAGCTTTTTGACCTTTTTGACCGCGACCAGATGTTTTACCGTTACCTGATGAAGTACCACGACCAACACGGTTACGTACTTTACGAGAACCTTCTGCAGGTTTCAATTCATGAAGTTTCATTTATATTTTCTCCTCTTTTGTAAAATGCTAGCGCCGACAAGTGAGAAAAGGTTGTCTCCCTTATCAACTCGCCTATACATCGTCATCTTAGATGACTATACCTAGTTTTAGGGGATGAGTATTGCCACATCCCCTAAAAATTCATTAGTTTACTTCTTCAACTGTTACCAAGTGAGATACTGCAGTGATCATACCACGGATAGCAGCATTGTCTTCTTTGATAACAGAGCTGTTCAATTTGCCAAGTCCAAGTGCTACAACAGTTTTACGTTGTGATGGAATGCGTCCGATTGGAGACTTAGTCAAAGTAATTTTAATTTGAGCCATTTTATCCCCTTTCTTATGCCAAATCAGAAACTGAGATACCACGAAGGGCAGCAACTTCTTCAGCGCGTTTCAATTGTTTCAAACCTTCAACAGTTGCGCGAACAATGTTGATTGGAGTGTTAGAGCCAAGTGATTTAGATGTAATATCTGCCACACCTGCCAATTCCACAACGGCACGAACTGCACCACCAGCGGCAACTCCAGAACCTTCTACAGCAGGTTTCAACAATACTTTAGCTCCACCGAATTCTGAAAGAACTTCGTGAGGAATTGTTGTTCCAACCATAGGAACTTCAATCAAGTTTTTCTTAGCATCTTCTACTGCTTTACGGATTGCTTCTGGAACTTCTTGAGCTTTACCAGTACCAAATCCTACGCGACCATTGTGGTCACCAACAACAACAAGAGCTGCGAAACGAAGACGACGTCCACCTTTAACAACTTTTGTAACACGGTTGACAGCAACTACGCGTTCTTCTAATTCAACTGCATTGTCTTTAAATGCCATTTTCTAGTGTCCTCCTATTAGAATTTCAATCCGTTTTCACGAGCTGCATCAGCCAAAGCTTTCACACGTCCGTGATATAGATATCCACCGCGGTCGAACACCACTTCTGAAATACCTTTAGCGTTTGCACGTTCTGCAACGAGTTTACCGACAGCAACGGCTTGTTCAGTTTTAGTTCCTTTTGAAACTTCTTTGTCAAGAGTTGAAGCACTTGCGAGCGTTACACCCGCTACGTCATCAATCACTTGAGCGTAGATGCCTGTATTAGAACGGAATACGTTCAAACGTGGGCGATCAGCAGTTCCAGAGAGTTTTCCGCGAACGCGACGATGGCGTTTTTGGCGGAGTTTGTTTTTATCTGGTTTAGAAATCACAGTTTTCACCTCTTTAGTTTTAAATCGTGTGCTATGCACAAAGTTGGAAAATAGGTCGGTGGTTGAAGATCAACCACTCAACATTATTTACCTGTTTTACCTTCTTTAAGACGAACGTATTCTCCAACGTAACGGATACCTTTACCTTTATATGGTTCTGGTGAGCGAAGGCTACGTACGTAAGCAGCTGTTTGACCAACTACTTCTTTTGAAATTCCGCTGATAACGATTGTTGTTGGGTTTGGAAGTTCAAAAGTAATTCCTTCTGGAGCTTCAACTTCGTCTGGATGAGATTTACCTACAGCCAAAACAAGTTTTTTTCCTTGAAGTTGTGCACGGTAACCAACCCCACGCATTTCAAGTTCTTTCTTGAATCCTTCTGATACACCAACAACCATGTTGTTCAAAAGGGCACGAGTAGTTCCGTGAATAGTTTTCATTTCTTTTGAATCGTTTGGACGGTGAAGAGTTACTTCAGTACCTTCCACACGAATTTCAATATCTTTTGAGAACTCACGAGTAAGTTCTCCTTTAGGTCCTTTTACAGTTACAACGTTGTCATTGTTAGTGAGTTTAACACCAGCAGGCAACACGATAACTTTATTACCAATACGTGACATGTTTATTTTCTCCTGTTAGATTGTCAGGCCATGATGGCCAGTTTTCACGGGGTTAAATCGATTTCTCGATTTAAAGGAACATTTAGGTTTCAATTTCAAAGTGAATCTAGGCATCGTCTCGCAGGCATAACTTTAGGTTAGGCAAGAGACGATAACGAAGAGGCACAAAGAAATTGGGAGCTAAATATTACCAAACGTAAGCGATAACTTCCCCACCAACGTTCTTTTGGCGAGCTTCTTTATCAGTAAGCAAACCTTCAGATGTTGAAAGGATAGCAATTCCAAGTCCGTTAAGAACTTTTGGAAGATCTTCACGTTTTTTGTAGACACGAAGTCCTGGTTTAGAAACACGTTTCAAGTTAGTGATAACTTTTTCACCGTTTGGTCCGTATTTAAGGAATACACGGATGATGCCTTGTTTGTCATCTTCGATGATTTCTACGTTTTTTACAAAACCTTCGCGTTTAAGGATTTCAGCAATCCCTTTTTTGATGTTTGATGCAGGTACTTCAAGTACTTCGTGTTTCGCTTGGTTAGCGTTACGAATACGAGTTAGGAAGTCTGCGATTGGGTCAGTCATAACCATTTTATTTTTCTCCTCTTACTAGTAGTTTGCAAGTTGCACTTGCTAGTTAACACATGATACAAAGAGCGTAACAGCAAGAGCAAAAATAGGCAATTTGATGCAGGAGCGATGCTCCAAAGCAAATTGGTCTTTTTTGCCAAAGCTGTAGCTCGTGTTCAAATTGGCAATCCCAACTGAACCCGGGCTAAACTCTGCGTGAAAAAGATAAACTTTCCTAGAAACTTCAGTTTCTTCGTCAAGTTTCCTATTTTCACCTGGAGTTTTGACGCCCTTGATATCTTAAATTACCAAGATGCTTTTGTTACACCAGGAATTTGTCCTTTGTAAGCTAATTCACGGAAGCAAACACGGCAAAGTTTAAATTTGCGGTAAACTGAATGTGGACGACCACATTTTTCACAACGAGTATAAGCTTGAGTAGAGAACTTCGCTGGACGTTTGTTCTTAGCAATCATTGATTTTTTAGCCATTAGATTTACCTCCTATATTATTTTGCAAAAGGCATTCCAAGGCCTGTAAGCAATGCACGTGACTCTTCGTCAGTGTTAGCAGTTGTTACGATAACGATGTCAAGACCACGAGTTTTGTCAACGTCATCAAAGTTGATTTCTGGGAAAATCAATTGTTCTTTCACACCAAGTGTGTAGTTTCCGCGTCCATCAAATGATTTTGTTGGAACACCGTGGAAGTCACGTACACGTGGAAGTGAAACTGAAACCAATTTGTCCAAGAATTCGTACATACGTTCACCACGAAGGGTAACTTTTGCACCGATCGCTACACCTTCACGAAGACGGAAGCCGGCGATTGATTTTTTAGCTTTAGTGATAAGTGGTTTTTGACCTGAGATAAGTGCCAATTCTTCAGCAGCTTTTTCAAGACTTTTAGCGTTTGATACAGCTTCACCAACACCCATGTTCAAAACGATCTTATCTACTTTAGGCACAGCCATCACTGATGAGTAGTTGAATTGTTCTGTCAAAGCAGGAACTACTTCATTAAGATATTTTTCTTTTAAACGATTTGCCATTATACTTCTCCTTTCCTTCGTGATTAATCAAGCACTTCGCCTGATTTTTTGTTGTAGCGAACTTTTTTACCGTCTACAAATTTGTAACCAACACGACCAGCCACACCATTTTTGTCCAAAACTTGAACGTTTGATACGTGGATAGCTGCTTCTTTCTCGATGATACCACCTTGAGGAAGCTCGTTAGTTGGACGTTGGTGTTTCTTAACGATGTTAACACCTTCAACGATAACTTTGTTTACTTTTGGAAGGGCAGTAAGGACAACAGCTTCTGTTCCCTTATCTTTACCAGCGATTACGCGAACTTTGTCGCCTTTTTTTACAAACATTAGGTTTCTCCTTGATTTTTCTTACGCCCATAAGGGCACCCTAGCTTGAAGCTAGGGGACTAGTTTGTTTTTTTAAAATTAAAGTACTTCTGGAGCAAGTGACACGATCTTCATGAAGCCACCTTCACGCAATTCACGTGCAACTGGGCCAAAGATACGTGTTCCGCGAGGAGTTTTGTCTTCACGGATGATAACTGCTGCGTTTTCGTCAAATTTGATGTATGAACCATCAGCACGACGAGCACCTGATTTAGTACGAACGATAACAGCTTTTACAACGTCACCTTTTTTAACCGCACCACCAGGAGTAGCTTGTTTTACAGATGCCACAATAACATCACCGATATTTGCAAATTTACGTCCTGAACCACCAAGAACTTTGATAGTCAAGATTTCGCGAGCACCGCTGTTGTCTGCGACTTTCAAACGAGTTTCTGTTTGAATCATTTCAGTTTTCTCCTTTCAGGCTTGATTAGATGATGACCGCTTCTTCAACAACTTCTACAAGACGGAAACGTTTTGTAGCTGAAAGCGGGCGAGTTTCCATGATACGTACGATATCGCCTTCTTTGGCAACATTGTTTTCATCATGTGCTTTGTATTTCTTAGAGTAGTTAATACGTTTACCATAGACTGGGTGGTTACGTTTTGTTTCAACTACAACTGTGATTGTCTTGTCCATTTTGTCAGATACAACACGTCCAACAAGAACTTTACGATTATTGCGTTCCATTGAAATTTCTCCTTCCCTAGTCTATTATTTCGCTTCAGATTGAACTGTTTTGATACGAGCGATTTGTTTTTTAACTTCTTTCAAGCGAGCTGTTTGTTCTAATTGACCAGTAGCAGCTTGGAAACGAAGTTCGAACAATTCTTTTTTCAATTCGTTTTCGCGCTTCGCGAGTTCTTCTTGAGAAAGACCACGAAGTTCTTTAACAAATTCTTTTACTTCATTAAGTTTCATGCCTTCTCCTTATTCTGCTTCACGTTTTACGAATTTACATTTAACTGGCAATTTGTGGCTAGCAAGACGAAGCGCTTCGCGAGCGATCTCTTCAGATACACCAGCAACTTCAAACATCACTTTTCCACGTTTAACTGGTGCTACCCAACCTTCAGGTGCCCCTTTACCAGATCCCATACGCACACCGATAGCTTTAGCAGTGTATGATTTGTGTGGGAAGATTTTAATCCAAACTTTACCACCACGTTTCATGTAACGAGTCATGGCGATACGAGCAGCTTCGATTTGGCGGTTAGTGATCCAGTGGCTAGTTGTAGCTTGAAGACCGTATTCACCGAATGCTACTTCTTTTCCACCTTTTGCTTCACCGCGCATTTTTCCACGGAATTCACGACGGTGTTTAACACGTTTAGGTACTAACATTGGTTATTTACCTCCTTTAGTGTTTTTACGAGCTGGAAGAACTTCACCACGGTAGATCCATACTTTAACACCAAGTTTACCGTATGTAGTATCTGCTTCTTCCCAAGCGTAATCGATATCTGCACGAAGTGTGTGAAGTGGAACAGTTCCTTCAGAGTATCCTTCAGCACGGGCGATATCTGCACCGTTCAAACGACCTGATACCTGAGTTTTGATTCCTTTAGCTCCAGCACGCATTGCACGTTGGATTGCTTGTTTTTGTGCACGACGGAAAGCGACACGTTGCTCCAATTGACGAGCAATTCCTTCACCTACAAGGTGAGCATCCAAATCAGGTTGTTTGATTTCGATGATGTTGATGTGTACTTGTTTTCCAGTCAATTTGTTAAGTTTTGCACGGAGTGCATCAACGTTAGCACCACCTTTACCGATAACCATACCTGGTTTAGCAGTGTGAAGTGAAACGTTAACTTTGTTTACTGCGCGTTCGATTTCGATAGTTGAAACTGCTGCGTCAGCAAGTTCTTTTTGAACGAATTTACGGATTGCAAGATCTTCATGAAGGTAATCCGCGTATTCTTTTTCAGCATACCATTTGGCATCCCAATCACGGATGATGCCGACACGCATACCAATTGGATGTACTTTTTGACCCACGATGTTACCTCCTTATTTTTCTGCAACAGCCACAGTGATGTGAGCTGTACGTTTGTTGATTGGTGAAGCTGAACCTTTCGCACGTGGACGGAAACGTTTCATAGTTGGTCCTTCGTTTGCGAATGCTTCAGATACTACCAAGTTAGCTTTGTCCAAACCAAAGTTGTTTTCAGCGTTAGCTACAGCTGAGTTCAAAACTTTCAAGATGATTTCAGCAGCTTTGTTTGGAGTGAATGTCAAGATTGCAATAGCATCGGCTACGCTTTTACCACGGATGTTGTCAAGAACAAGACGTGATTTACGAGGTGAAACACGTACTGTACGAGCCATTGCTTTAGCTGAAGTAATTTCTGCCATTTATGTTCTCCTTATTTTCTACGTGTTTTCTTGTCGTCTGCAGCGTGACCTTTGTAAGTACGAGTTGGTGCAAATTCACCAAGTTTGTGACCTACCATGTCTTCTTGGATGTAAACAGGTACGTGTTTACGTCCATCATAAACTGCGATAGTGTAACCAATGAAACTTGGGAAGATCGTTGAACGACGTGACCAAGTTTTAATAACTTTTTTCTTTTCGTCGTTAGCTTGAGCTTCAACTTTTTTCATCAAATGCTCATCGACGAAAGGTCCTTTTTTAAGACTGCGTCCCATTTTTATATTTTCTCCTTTAAATGTTGTACCACAGCGGCTTGCGCTCACATGGAGCGCTACCGAGCTGGCGGATTTCCTAGTTGCTTAGGCGACTAGTTTACTATTATTTCTCGTTGCGACGACGAACGATAAGTTTGTCAGATTTCGCTTTCTTGTTACGAGTTTTAAGACCAAGAGCAGGTTTGCCCCATGGAGTAGATGGCGCTTTACGACCAACTGGTGCTTTACCTTCACCACCACCGTGTGGGTGATCGTTAGGGTTCATTACAGAACCACGAACTGTTGGGCGGATACCTTTCCAACGGCTACGTCCTGCTTTACCAAGGTTCACAAGTCCATGTTGTTCGTTTCCGACAACACCAACTGTAGCACGACAAGTTCCAAGAATCATACGAACTTCGCCAGATTGAAGACGAACAAGAACGTATTTACCTTCTTGACCCAATACTTGAGCAGAAGCTCCAGCAGCACGTACCAATTCTCCACCACGACCTGGTTTCAACTCGATGTTGTGGATCAAAGTACCAACTGGGATGTTAGCAAGTGGAAGTGCGTTTCCGACTTTGATATCTGCTTCTGGACCTGAAACGATACGTTGACCAACTTCAAGACCTTTTGGAGCGATGATGTATGCTTTCACACCGTCAGTGTAGTGTACAAGAGCGATGTTTGCAGAACGGTTTGGATCGTACTCGATTGTTTTAACAACAGCTTCAACGTTGTCTTTGTTACGTTTGAAGTCAACCAAACGGTAGAAACGTTTGTGTCCACCACCTTGGTGACGAACAGTGATACGACCGTTGTTGTTACGACCAGCCTTGCTCTTCAAAGCAACAAGCAATGATTTTTCAGGAGTGCTTGTTGTGATTTCAGCGAAATCCAAAGAAGTCATATTACGGCGACCGTTTGTTGTTGGTTTATAAACACGAATTCCCACGATATTTCCTCCTTAGATTATTCAGCTTCAGCAGCAAACAACTCGATTGCTTTTGAATCAGCTGTAAGTGTGATGATAGCTTTTTTAGTTTTGTTAGTAAAACCAGTGTAACGTCCAACACGTTTTGCTTTAGGTTTTACGTTGATTGTGTTAACGTTGGCAACTTTAACACCTTCGAAAGCAGCTTCAACAGCTTGCTTGATCAAAAGTTTGTGTGCACGAGTGTCAACTTCAAATACATATTTTCCTGCTTCAAGTTGAGCCATTGAGCTTTCAGTGATGACAGGTTTTTTGATAACATCATACAAATTCATTATGCAAGAACCTCCTCGATTTTAGAGATAGCTGCTTGTGTGACAAGAAGTTTGTCGCTATTTGCGATGTCAAGAACACTTGCAGTTGTAGCAGTTGCAACTTTCACGTTTGGAAGGTTACGAGCTGAAAGAGCTGCGAATTCATTTCCTTCTTCAAGAATAACAAGGACTTTAGAATCGATGCTCAAAGCTGCAAGAACTTTTGCAAATTCAGCAGTTTTTGGAGCTGTAAATTCAAGAGAATCAACGGCTACAAATTTATTTTCAGCAACTTTTTCAGAGTAAACTGATTTAAGAGCTAGGCGACGAACTTTTTGTGGAAGTTTGTAGCCGTATGAACGTGGAGTTGGTCCGAAGACAACACCACCACCACGCCATTGTGGTGAGCGGATAGAACCTTGACGAGCACGTCCAGTTCCTTTTTGACGCCATGGTTTGCGTCCACCACCTGATACTGCAGAGCGGTTTTTAACAGCGTGTGTTCCTTGACGAAGGCTTGCGCGTTGGCTGATGATCACATCAAACACAACTGATTCATTTGGTTCAATACCAAATACTGCATCGTTAAGAACAACTTGGCCAGCTTCTTTACCAGTTTGGTCAAATAATGTTACGTTTGCCATTGTGACTGATTTCCCCTTTCTTTATTATTTACCAGCTTTAACTGCTGATTTGATAGTGATAAGAGATTTCTTAGCACCTGGTACGTTACCTTTGATAAGGATAACGTTCTTTTCTGGAACAACTTGTACAACTTCAAGGTTTTGAATTGTTACGCGGTCGCCACCCATACGTCCTGCAAGGTTTTTACCTTTGAATACGCGGTTAGGTGCAACAGGCCCCATAGAACCTGGACGACGGTGGTAACGAGAACCGTGAGCCATTGGTCCACGTGATTGTCCGTGGCGTTTGATAACACCTTGGAAACCTTTACCTTTAGAAGTACCAGTTACGTCAACAACGTCTCCAGCTGCGAATGTTTCAACTGTGATTTCAGCACCAACTTCCAAGCCTTCAACGTTTTTGAATTCACGAATGAAGCGCTTAGGAGCCGTGTTAGCTTTCGCTACATGTCCTTTAGCAGGTTTGTTGCTCAATACTTCGCGTTTGTCATCGAAACCAACTTGGATAGCGTTGTATCCGTCTGTTTCAACAGTTTTAACTTGAAGAACAACGTTTGGAGTTGCTTCAATAACTGTTACAGGGATCAATTCGCCAGCTTCAGTGAAGATTTGAGTCATTCCCACTTTTTTCCCTAAGATTCCTTTTGTCATGAGAAAATAGTTCCTTTTCTATATTTTTATTCAAAAAGTTTTTAACGAGCGTTTTTTATGCTCAAGGTATCAAGCTTTAAATTAAAGTTTGATTTCTACGTTTACACCACTTGGAAGATCCAATTTCATCAAAGCATCAACTGTTTTTTGAGTTGGGTTAACGATATCGATCAAACGTTTGTGTGTACGCATTTCAAATTGTTCGCGAGAGTCTTTGTATTTGTGAGTCGCACGAATGATTGTGTAGAGGCTACGCTCAGTTGGAAGTGGGATTGGACCCGCAACTTGTGCACCTGTACGAGTAGCTGATTCTACGATTTTTGCAGCCGCTGTGTCAAGCGTACGGTGTTCGTAAGCTTTCAAACGGATACGGATTTTTTTGTTTGCCATCTTTTTCTCCTTTTCGTCTATTTAAGATAATAGGCTAGCTCCACAAGAAAACCGACGCGCGTTGCGTGGCAATGCAACCGAGCGTGTCGCAACCTCTTGCATCACAGCTAAAGCTGTAATTTACAGCACCATAATAGAATAACACAAAGCCCCTGCGATTGCAAGGGGTTTGTGAGCTTTTTTTCGTTTTTTTAGGATGAAACTGTTTTCCTATTTCATCTTCCTATGATTACTGATTTACGTCTATAAAAATCAATCTTTTCTTCTATATAATAGTGTGTTTCAAATGTGTGTCATTTTGACTTCAAATTTATCTTCTGATTGATCTACTAAAATGTCCGCTTTAGACTCGATTTCTCTATAGTATCGCAGATACTGCTCCCGTCTCATCTGATGGCTAGCTAATACAAAAGATGCATCGCGATTTCTCATAGTCGTATCTCGAGCTAGGCGCCTCTTTAATTCTGTTTCTTCATTCGTGTAGAAACAGATAGTTTTGTCAAAGAGTTCCTTAGGTAGAAAGCCCACAGACATCCCTTCAACAATCAGAATCGGTTTGGCTCCAGACAAGACCTCACTAGCCTTCCACGGTTCATCAATTGTTAAGACATCCATACTTGCCTGCAAGGCGAGAATATCTCTCTGCAAACTTGCCAGCTCATGCGCCACTGGCAGACAAGCTGTCACCTTTTGATCTGGCGCTTGCTTTGGTACTACCAGGTGACGTTCTGAGGTGATATAGGGATCTGTTTCTAGTAAATTTACTGTAGTAGAATCTAGAGCTTGATGTAATTCCTGAGCGAAGGTTGACTTGCCTGAAGCCCCATGACCGTAGATCCCTAGCGTCCTAACTCTTCCCGTTTCGATCTCTGAAACCAGTTGTTCTATCAGGTCTTTTTTCTTCATTCTCTCTTCACCTGTTCATAGCTTTTTTTTCCGTCATTAAGCTTGTCCCAAATCACCACTTGCCCGCTTTTGAGGGATTTTTGCACATCGATAATTCGTTGATTAGAGGAACCTCGAAACTGGAGCATGAGATTGCGCTTGCTTTTATCATACCGTCCATCGACAAGGATGTCAATCAATGATAAGAGTTCCAGTTTATCTGGAGTCTCCAGCATCATTTCTTCCCAAGTGTAGCCCGTCCAGGACCAGATGTCTTTGTCTGGCAATTCCTTTCGGATGCGTTTAACGAGTGGCAAGAGAATCCCCGTATTGAGAAAAGGCTCTCCTCCTAGCAAGGTCAAACCTTGAACATAAGGCTGGGCAAGATCTACCATGATCTGTTCTTCTAACTCTGCTGTATAAGGAATACCTGCATTGAAAGACCAAGTCGCAACATTATAGCACCCTTCGCAGTGAAACATGCAACCTGATACATAGAGAGAGTTTCGCACACCTTCTCCATCGACAAAGTTAAAGGCCTTGTAATCAATAATCCGCCCTTTACTGAGTTCCTCACTTTTCCATTCACCTGGTTTTGGTGTATTCCATGTCATGCTGTCTACTCCAAGTCTATCCAATAGCGCTCCGTTCCGTTTCGAACACCCTCCAACTCCCCACCATTAGCTAAGATAACAGCTCGGCTTGCTGGATTTTCTGTGCTACAAGTCACTAAAGCTCGTTTAATATTCTTTCCCTTAGCAACTTGTAGACCTTGTCGGAGGGATTCTTTCGCATAACCCTTACCTCTTTCAGATGGACGAATGGAGTAGCCAATATGGCCCCCATTTTCTAGTAAGTAGTCATTTAATCGGAGACGAAGGTTGAGAAAGCCAAGAGCCTGGCCTGCTACGTCAAAACTAACTAGCTGGATAGCAGGAACCCAGTTTTCAGGAATATTGAGTCCCGCTTCCGCTTGAAGATTTTCTTCTAGCCACTCTTCATAAACAAAATTGTTGGCGTTCCAAAACCCACCATCGTGGGCTGATTGAGTCTGTTCAAACTCTGCCATCATCTCTAAAACTGTTTCTTTATCTGCCAATGTTGGTATGCGTAGTATCATTTTTACCTCCAATTAAGAGAAAAGTGAGAGCAGACTCTCACTTTTATTTTTTCTTGTTCTTGTTTAAAAATTGTTCTTTGAGGTTGAGCAAGCGTTCTTTTTTACCTGTTCCACCTTTCGAGTGTTTCTCGTGATAACGGGTCACTTGTGCGCGCCCCTTATCGTCTAATTGGTATTTCCCCATTCCATTTCCTTCTAATTTGTTACTTCATGTCCGGCTGTTTTAATAGTTGAACCGTTCATGTGTTTGACACGCGCAGCGATTTCCTTGTGGCGTCCATTAACCATCGGACGCGCTTGCGGATTTCCCAGATAACCACACGTACGTTTGACCACGTCTACTGTTCTAGGGTCGCTATTCCCACAGTTTGGACAAGCAAAGCCTCGCTCAGTTGGTTCAAAATCCCCTTCAAAGTCGCACTTGTAACAGCGATCAATCGGAGTATTGGTCCCTAGATAGCCGACACGGTCGTAGGCATAGTCCCAGACAGCTTCCAGAGCCTTAGGATTTTGTTGAAGAACTGGATACTCACAATAATGGATGAAACCACCTGACGCACCTGCTTCTGGATAAACTTTCTCAAAGTCTAATTTTTCAAACGGTGTTGGATTTTTACGAACATCATAGTGGAACGAGTTGGTGTAGTATTCCTTGTCCGTAATATCAGGAATAGAGCCAAACTTCTCTGTATCCAAGTGACAGAAGCGGTCTGTCAGACTTTCAGACGGTGTGGAGTAGATAGAGAAATGGTAACCATATTGGTCAGACCACTCTTCCACACGACGTTTCATATCACGAATGATATCCAGTGTGAATTCCTTGGCTTCAGGATTACTTTCCCAACTGTTTCCAAAGAAGACAGTAGCCACTTCGTACAAACCGATGTAGCCCAGCGAAACTGTGGCACGGCGATTCTTAAAGAGTTGGTCTACACTTTCTTCTTTTCCGAGACGGCGACCGAAGGCTCCATACTGATAGAGGATAGGGGCATTCGCTGGTGTTGCTTCCTTGGTCCGTTCAACACGATAAACCAAAGCATCTTCTGCGATGTTCATACGCTCGTTGAAGATTTCCCAGAACTTATTCAGATCTCCTTCAGACTCGAGAGCGATACGAGGCAGATTGACTGTCACAACACCTAGATTCATCCGACCTGAATTGACTTCTACACCATTTTCATCCTTCCATCCTTGAAGGAAAGAACGGCAGCCCATAGGAACCTTGAAAGAACCTGTCAGTTCGATAATCTTATCGTAGGATAAGACATCTGGGTACATCCGCTTGGTTGCACACTCAAGAGCCAACTGTTTGATGTCGTAGTTAGGCGACCCCTCCTCTAAGTTGAGGCCTCTTTTTAACGTAAAGATGAGTTTAGGGAAGATGGCTGTTCGATGTTCTGAACCAAGACCCTTGATACGAATAGTCAAAATAGCTTTTTGAATTTCACGCTCAAAACGATTGGTTCCTAGACCAAAACCTAGAGAAGTAAAAGGTGTTTGCCCATTTGAAGTGAAGAGGGTGTTGATTTCATACTCGAGAGATTGCATGGCATCGTAGATGTCCTTTTGCGTTTTCTTCCAAGCGTAATCTTCCCGTTTTTCAGGTAAAACCCACTCTTCCGCATCCTTGAGATGTTTTTGGTAATTCTTCTCTGCATACGGAGCCAAGACCTCATCGATACGGTCAGCTGAACAGCCCCCGTACTGGCTGGATGCTACATTAGCGATGATTTGGGAAATCTGAGCTGTCGCAGTCTGGATAGACTTGGGACTCTCTACCTCTGCATTTCCAATCTTAAAACCATTTTCCAACATGCCTTTAAAATCAATCAAACAGCAGTTGGTCATCGGTGTGTAGGGGCTATAATCCAAATCGTGATAGTGGATATCCCCTTTTTGGTGAGCATTGGCTACGTGCTTAGGAAGCATTTGCAGTCCGATTGATTTCCCCACAATCCCTGCTGTCAAATCACGCTGAGTGTTAAAGACATCACTGTCTTTATTGGCATTTTCATTGACAACCGCTTGGTCTTTATTGAGGAGCTTATGGATACTAAAGTTGATATCTGTCGCTTTTGAGCGCTCAAAATCCCTTTGTGTCCGATAAGTGATATACTCCTCAGCCAGCGCATATTCTTTGGCTTCAAGGAGTTCATGTTCTACGATATTTTGAATCTCGTAAATCTTGACACCTTGAGGGAAACGACTATGAATTTCCGCAACAATACGCTCAAGCAGTCCATTTAGACGTTTTTCGACCAAGGGTGTCACATCCATGACTTTGTCAGCCGCCTTGTGGAGAGCTTTGTCAATCTTGTCTATATCAAACACTACACGTCTACCATCTCGTTTTTCAACGAACAAAGTGGGAACGGTTGCAAGGTTTTCTTCTAATACAATCATATCCATGCTCTTTTCTATTTTTCTTCTTAAATGATATTATACCACTCCAAAAAGAAAAATCAATATCTTGTGTTAAAAATTCTAAAATTTTTAAAAATACACAAGATATTGATTTATTATTTAGATTTATAAAGCTTGAATTCCTTACTATCCGTCTGAACAAGCTCGTATTTTTCACTAAGTAGGCTCTCTACATCCGACCACAAGGCAACCTTTTGGTTGACCAAAATCATCTTCGGTTGATTTTCTTTCAAGTCATTGACTAGTTTCGTTTTATTCTCGTCGCTTGCAGTATAGAGCGTCGGTGTTACTAGAGAGCTTGGTGCCAAGCGTTCACTTGCTCGATAAAAATCTGGACGATCATCCCAAGCATAGACACGATCCTCAGAGCTCGTTTGCTGTTTGACCAAGCTAGCAAGTTGCTCGCGTTCCTGATAAGTACTTGGATGCGAAATATAGCGACTCAAAACAGGTAGGAAAAGTAAATAGACTATCGCAACTAATGGTAGATAGAAATTTCCCTTGAGGTAGCGACCAAAGAGTGATGAAGAACGAACTCTTCGTCTACTACGACTGATACGATCAGAGCTTCCTTCTTTGATGTTGGTTAACAATAACAATGTCAGAAAGGGCAAAATCGCTGCCAAACGTGAGCCATGCAAAAGTTCCTTTGAAAGAATTAACAAAGAAAGAGTTACCAGTAAGCCTAAACTAGCGCCTATTGAGACAGCAGATTGCTGAGCTGACTTGGTCTGAAACAATCCTGAAAAGATCAATGTCAGAGTCCCAACACCGATGGATAGCAAACCATAGAAAGCAGCATTCTCCATAAGATTGGCATTTGAAAATAGACTAAGCGTATCTATTGGATACAAAGTATGGCTAATCGCATCACCAAAAGTTCCTGTTAAGACTGTATAGTAGCCAATTGGATAAAAAAGGAGAGAAAATCCTAGAGCTGACGCGAAAAATTGATACAAACCATGAGCAAATCGACGCTTGGCAATATTAAATCCAAACAAACTCAAGGCAAGTGTGGCTGCAAACAAAGCTGTGGGAATAGGTGATAGGAAGAAAGCTAATGCTAAACTCATCCCAACTCGCAAGAAACCTTTATCGTTACTTGGATCATCCAGATAGTCTGCCACTAGGCTAAAACTATAAAATAGAAAAGGCAAGGCCACAGCCACTGCATAGCTACCACCAAATCCTAGACTGCCCACAAGCAGATAGAAAACCAACAAAAGCTGTCTAGCCTGCTCTCCCTGACCTGTCAAGGTATCTGCGGACTTGAATAAAAAAACTCCGGCTCCGAACAAGGCCAACCACTCCACCAAAGCAAAAAGGATATTCCCTTGAGAGAGATAGGTTAGTAAGTAATAAAGCAGCCCATTTGAACCATAATAATCCGTGTAAATCTGCCCACTCTGATGTAGCGCCCAACCAGTATAAAGATCTTGCATCTGTTGGGGGCTCACCAAACCAAAGATCAGAGGCAACATTACAGAAACAGCTGTAGCAGCCAGACTCCAAATTGCCATACTAAAAAATGGAAGCGGAGTTCGTTTCTTCTTACCTCGCTCCAGTCCAAATTCAGACTCTTGATCCAGCCGTTCCCGATACTGGTATCGAAATTCTTCTAGCTGTTCGTCTTTTTCCTCGTATACGTTCATTCAATTTCTCCTCTAAGTTTATCTGTTTTAGTATATCAAAATCTTACAGGAATGTCAGCTAGGGATTGAGATTTCCTTAACTTCTTATCTAGCTCAGCATAGCGTTCAATCTCTCGAAAACGGTGTAAACTGCTTGTTTGAAACTCTAGGATAAAATCATATTCTTTTTGATTTAGCATTTTCATCCTCCTGCTTATCTATTCGCAAAAAGACAAAAATAAGATCCAGCCTTGGGCTAGATCTTGGTGGATAGTTAGAGCATGGGCGCAAACAACTGGACAATTTCCTTGATTAAGCTTTGATACCAGCTTGTTTTGATTGTGTGGGGATAAATTTCTTGAGAAACTTTAAAAATCTCTTCGAAGTCCCTCTCAATATCGATGATAGACTGTGTTCTATAAAGTAAAACGGCATTTTCATAGTGGTGAAGCAAGCTACGATAATCAAAATTGATGGTTCCCACAGTAGCCACCTCTCCATCGACAAGCATTTGCTTGCTATGAAGAAATCCGGGACTGTACTCGTAAATGCGAACCCCTGCAGATAGCAAATCTGGATAGGCTCCCCGAGTAACTAACTGAATAACCTTCTTATCTGGGATACACGGCGTCACAATTCGCACATCTACCCCTCTCAATGCTGCATTTTTGATACTTTCTGTTAAATCATAGTCAGTGATCAGATAGGGAGTCGTGATATAGACGTAATCTGTAGCTTGATTGATAAGATTTTGATAGACCGTTTTTCCAACTTGGGCTCGGTAGATAGGCTTTGGCCCACTACTGTAAGGAATGCAAAGCCCCATCCCATCTTTTGGTTGATTTTCGAGATGGTATTGGTCAAAGTCACTAATTTCTCCACGGTTGATATACCAGGTGGATAAAAAGAGTCTGGTAAAAGCCTTTACTGCTGGACCATCCAACCGAATACCGCTATCCTTCCAGTAACCAAAGCGTTCGATATGGTTGATATACTCATCTGCCAGATTGGCACCACCTGTATAGGCAATCTGCCCATCGATAATCATGATTTTACGGTGGTCACGGTTGTTATAGGCAACGGTCAAGCGCGGAATCACCTTGTTAAATTTATGGGCTTCAATCTCTCGACCACGAAGCTGGATGGTGTAATCTCCAGGCAAGGTTGCCATACAACCAATATCATCATAGAGAAGCTTGACTTCTACTCCTTGAGCAGCCTTTTCTTCCAAAATCTCTAAAATGCTGTCCCACATCAAGCCTTCTTCGATGATATAGTATTCGAGAAAGATAAATTTCTCAGCTTTCTTGAGGTCCTCTAGCATCTGACACCACATACTTTCACCAGAGTCAAAAAATTGTGTATCCGTTCGATCATAGACATCGGCATTCGTATCCATGCTGAGGAGGGATTTGATGACACCGTAAGCCGACTTATCCTCTTCCTTTAACTCCAAACGGAGGGCTCTGCTATTGTCCTCTCGGTCAACCATTGATTGAAGCTGCTTTAGCTGTTTCATTTCTTTTTTAGATAAACGGCGTTCTCCAAACATGATATAGAGCAAGGGGCCAAATACTGGCACAAAGGCTACTAACAGCCATGTTACCTTACTCTCAGGATTCATGGACCGATTGACAATCGATACAATGGTCGCCATACTCACTAAAATAACTAGGATAATCCAGATAATTGGAGCCATCTGCCCTAGATAGAGAAATAAACCAAAGACGATAAACAACTCTGCCAACATAATGGTAATACTAAAACCATATTTGGACATGAGTAGCTGCATTTTTCTAGCTGTCATACATCCCCTTCCTTTTCTAACATTCTCCTAAACCGCTTGATGAACTAATGTTTCTACTAGTATACCTCAGTTCAGGGGTAGATAGCAACTTTTTGCCTTTGCTAAAGTTCCAGCCGTTCCGTGTTTAGATGATTGTTACAATTTCAGAGCCAACATATTGACCGTCATACCAGCTGCGGTTCCCATAAGGTAGACGACATCTCCCTCCTTGATAAGTCCATGTTCCAAAGAATAAGCCAAGCCAAACGGTACAGAGACTGACACCATATTTCCATAGTCAGTAACTAAGTTGAGGTATTGATCCTCGGTCACACCTAGTTTTTCCATGACCAAAGGAAGAGCACGACTCGCTTGGTGAGGAATGATATAGTCCACGTCTGCCAAGGCTAGCTGTGTTTTTTCTTGAAACTCTTCAAACATGGCTGGGATTTTACGAGCAGACAAGAGGAGGATTTTCTTCCCCTTCATGTCAAACATATAGTTGGTCTTAGTCGCTTCAGAGTACTCTTTGGGTTGAAAAGAAGTCAGACCTCCACGAATCTCCGTATCGTGAGCTCCTTCTGACCAAGTACGTTGGAGACTAGCAATGACCCCTTTTTCCTGATAACTTTTTTGGAAAATAAAGGCTGCTGCCCCGTCACTAAAGAGTTCAAAACTTTCTTTTTGCTTGGGATTGAGCCCTAAACTACCAACCTCACTAGACACAATCAGGACACGACCGTATTCGCCTGCCTCAATCAAGTGGGACATGGTCGATAGAGCAGAAATAAAGCTGGTACAGGTCGTATTGATATCCATAGCTGGGATTGAGAGTCCTTTTGCCACGCGCTCATGAATCAAGGCAGCCGTACAAGGAATAGGCTGAACACCAACTGCACTAGCTGATACAAGGCAATCGATATCTTTAATATCCAAATTTGCTTTTTCAAGTGCCTGCTGGATAGCTACTTCTGCCAAGTCAAGTTGCGTTTCTTCATTTTCCACTACACGATAACGGGTCTGGTCTTTAAATTGCACCGTATTTTTGGGAAGGTAAATGCCATAACCAGCGATTTCTACATGTCTTTTTACTTCTGTCATTGTCTTTTTTCCTTTCATAAACGTTGGATACGTTTGAGTTTACGGCTAGTATCCCAGTGATAATCTGAAAATTGGATTTGAGGAACTATGAACTCTTTTTGCTGGGCCAAGAGTTGGAACTGTGCTAAAATTGCTGTCTCTACGTCCTCATCTCGTCGGCTTAGACAAACTTTTACTAATTTCTCGGAATGTTGCTTAACTTGGTAATCTCCCACATTCTCCACAAAGAGGATGCAACGTCTGATAAAGTCTGGATAGATGGTCACCTGTCCCCCATCCTGCCCTTCAAAGTAGAAAATATCATCAGAGCGTCCTTCGACCTTGTCAATCCGTGTATAGCAGGAGCCACAGGGACAAGGCTCCGAATTTTCAACCAAGATATCATTGAGCTGGTAGCGATAAATAGGCTGACTGCTTCGTTTAAAGTCCGTAATCACTGGATAAAAACGATGGTCATCCAGATACTGCTTTTCCACATAGATAATGTCTTCGTTGAGATGCAGATTGCCAGCTGAGCAAGTGCAGGCTAAGAAACCCTCGGTCGCCTGATAAACTTGGTCAATAATGGATAGAGAAAAGGCTTCTGCGATCCGTTCCCTATCACTATCTTCCAAGATTTCCGCCACCGAAACGATTTTTTGTGGGTGAATGGCCAACTCTCCAGCTGTAAGGTGCTTGCTCAATTCAAGCAACATAGAGGCTGGTGCTACCACAATGGTCGGTTGGTAACTATTGAGATGCCCGATATGCTCATCTGTATGTTTGAAAATATCAAAATACTCTAAACGAATGAGGGGCGTATTGATGGTCTGATAGAGTTCATTATCGGCTCTCAGGAAAAAGGCGATGCGGTGTCCAAAAAGTTGACCTTTGGGCAACATCTTTGCCAAGATAGCCGCCGCCCACATACTTCGCTCTTTCTCTGTTGTGATAAAGAGGCCCCGATGTCCAGATGTCCCTGAAGACAGACCGACTGCCACTTCCCCTTTAAGTTCAGTGAAATCACGGGTCTTCTCGCTTTCAATAGCCAAGGCCAAGGCTTCATCCCGATCCACTCCTTGGGTGTTGAGCTCATTGAAATGTTCCATCATAAAGGCCTTGTCCATATGGTCAAAGTCGCTAGGAACTCCATTTTTAAAATAGGGCGACTCTCGCTCTAAAAAGTCCATATAGTTAGCTAATTGCACTTTCTGGTAGTTCTCTAAAGCCTCTCGAGATTTGAAGTTATAAAGCCAGCGAGTTTGGATAAAGGTTTTAAGAAAGGTTATTTTTTTCATATAAGATTGACTCTATCCTTTCTACAGGATCATGGCTAACAACTACCTCGATACCGGCCTTTAAGACTTCCTCCAGAAACTCCGTCCCCTTGATATAGTCGGCCTTATTATCCTGAACCAAGGAAGGAAGCAGGTGCATCTGCTTGGTATAAGGTAAGAGGTCAATTCCCCAACAGAGGTCTGCTGCAATGAGGAGATTGAAGTCTGGAAGGTACAGACAGGCTTGCCCCCTAGCATGCCCATCAACAGAAGCTACTAGGATACTGCCATCTCCGAAAAGATCACAAATCGGACGATAGGGAAATCCCGAGTGATGCTGGTCAGTTCTGATAATGGTTAGATTTTCTTCAAAAGAAGCTGGCAAAAACTCCTTGAAAATCAAGTCTTTCAAATTAGGTTTTTGGTAGACTTCATACACTTCTTTTGTCAAGATAAAGGTTGCATGAGCAAAGAAGCTAGCTCCTCCCAGATGATCTGGATGTAAATGAGATAGAAGGACATAGTTTATTTCTTCTGGTTTGATTCCCTTCGCTTTCAGTAAATGTGAAATCTGGTCCTTCTCCGTCATTTGAACAGGTGTTCCTAGACGATAAAAACCATAGCGAAGCTTCGTCTTAATATCATAGTGATAGCCAGTATCACATAGCAAATAGCCCTTGTCTCTGTGTTTGATAAGAAAAACACCTGCTGGAAAGGTCATCTTTTGATTCTTGACTCCCTTAAATAGCAAACCTGTATAGCTAGTACAGTAGCCTGCTGGGAAATAATCAATTCTTTCGATAATCTTGGACATATTGTTCAATCCCTTCCGAAATACTGATTTGAGGGCGATACCCCAAGTCTCGCTCCGCCTTGCTGATGTCTAGCGTCTGGCTATAACGGAGCAGATAATAGGTATAGCGTGTCAGAGCCGGCTCCCCTTTGAGTTTCAAGGTCTTATAAAGAAACTCTAAACTACTGGCAATAACTGAAAGAAGAGGAGCTGGCACTTTTCTGTACGTTATTGGATAGCCCAGTCCTCTCAGGGCTTCTTCTATCAAATCCTTAAAGGCTCTTGGTTCCCCGTTGGTAATATTATAAACTTCGCCACTAGATTGAGGGGCTTCTAGAGCCAAGCGAATTGCCAGAGCGACATTTTCCACACAGGTCATATCCATGAGCTGACGACCGTCCCCTATTAAGGGAATGCCAATCTTCTGACTGAGTTTGAGAACTCGAGGCAAAATACTGGTATCCCCAATCCCAAAAAGCCCACGAGGTCGTAAGATAATACTCGGAACATCGTGATAATCCTTAAACAGCTTCTCCGAAGCCAGCTTACTACGAATGTAGTTGTTAAGATTATTTTCCTGAGGCGCATCGCTTTCTTTGATAGCAAGCTGATCTCGAGGCGCAGCATAGATGCTCGGCGATGATACATAAACTAAACGCTGAATACCGGCCTCTCGACAAGCATCCAGAACATACTTGGTTCCCAAGACATTTGTCTGGTAGAAGTCCTCCCAAGGACCCCAAACGGTAGAAAGAGCACCCGCATGCACAACCATGTCCATTCCCTGACAAGCCTGAACCAAATCCTCTTGCTTGGTCAAATCTCCCTGAAAAAATGTTACTAAGGAATTTTCCAAAGACTGACCTGCCTTGGGATTGCGTCCAAAAGCGCGTACCTGATAGCCCTGCTGACTGAGCTCTTCAACAACATACTTGCCTAGAAAGCCCGTAGCACCTGTTACCAATACTTTCTTCATTTTTTACTTCTCCTTGTCCCCTAAGAGCCGATGTATTTCGCTCTTCAGAATCTCTGTTGGCTGATAGACTTGGGCTGCGCGACTGAGTTTGTTCAAGTCTGGCCAGTCAGCTCTAACCAATAACTCATCAAAAGCTCGCCCAATCGCTTCCGTATCCTCTCGTTTAGCAGTCAGGGCAATCCCCGCCTCTAAGCCACGAACCGCATAGTCATACTGATCATAGTCATGAGGGAGAATCAAGGCAGGCTTGTCATAGATAATACATTGGTAAAAAATACCCGCACCGCCATGATGAATTACATAATCCATCTGAGAAATGTATTCCTTATAGGGAAGATAGGATACCACCGAAACATTGTCCATGATCTCCTCACATTGGAAGTCTTGTCCGCCAAACCCCAGAGTCACAAAGAAGTGACAGTCTGGATGGGCTTTTGCCAATTGTTGGGTCTGGTAGAGGAGGTTGTCTTTGGCCCATGCTAGCTGAGTCCCACAAGATACGAGGACTTTCTTATGATTTGCATAAGGAGTCAAATCTAGGGGATAATTCTCTGCCCTCTCAATCGAAGACCCAAAAGGTCCCACCCAAAGGTAATGCTCTGGAAAACCACTTTTCAGCTCCAACTCTTTCATCCCAATCCCTAAGATAGAATAGGGGGAATAGATAGTTTCTTGACCTTTCTGATTGTAGAACTTAAAATCGTAACGTTTTAAGCGTTCTCTCAATAAAAAGGTTACGATTCGTTTCCCTAAACGAGTCACTTTTCTCCCCAGCCATTGCTGGACAGATTGGAACGGTGTCTTTGGACTGCCCATTCCTCCAAAGAAACAAGGCGGTCCATCTGTCGTTTCAATGGCAAACTGTGTCGCCATGGTTGTTATCCAAGGAATTCCCAACTGTTCCGCTACTAACCCCCCAGATAAGGTGATGAAGTCGGCAATCACAATATCAGGTCGATTTTCCTGCCACTCTTGCACTAGTTGATCAGACACCACATCGATCAAATCAAGACTAGCTGACAACTGTCGATAAGCAGAAATAAGGTTTAATTGCCCTTCATTGTTGGCTACGCGCTCAAATTCATCTACAGAATTTTCTAAAATGGGAATCACCTGGAATCCCATCTCCTCTGCGACAGCTTTTCGTTGCGGTCCTGTAAATAATCGAATCTCATACAAGGGATCCTTCAACAAGGGTGCGAGTAGATTCAAGATTGGGAAGAGATGCCCACTTAAGGGCACTACAACCACATCAATTTTGATTTTTCTCATATGTCTAGGATAGCAAATTTTTAAAAAAAGAACTACCAAAATGATAGTTCTTCCCAGCATTATTTAGCTTCTTTTTCGCTTTGAAAATTAGAACAATTCTTTATAGAAGGCAATAGTTTCTTCTAAGGTTGGCATAAATGGATTTCCTGGTGCACAGGCATCGACCAAAGCGTTCTTAGAAAGGTAGTCAAAGTCAAAGTCTTTTTCTTGGATACCGAGTTCAGTGAGTTTCTTAGGAATACCAACGGTTTCAGATAGCTTCTCAATTTCAGCAATAGCATAGTCAGCACATTCTTGGTCTGTTTTCCCTTCAACATGGAGTCCCAAGGCCTTGGCTACATTGCGGAAAGCTTCTGGTACACGTTTGGCATTTTCACGCTCAATGACTGGTAAAAGCATAGCACAGCAAACACCATGTGGCAGATTATAAACTGCACCAAGTTGGTGAGCCATTGAGTGAACATAGCCCAGACCAGCGTTGTTAAAGCTCATACCTCCGAGGAAGATAGCATTGACCATACCTTCGCGAGCTTCAAGGTCATGCCCATTTGCTACGGCACGAGGGAGGTATTCTTTGATGAGCTCGATTGCTCCGATAGAGAGTTTCTTGGTCACATCATAAGCACCTGGTGTTACTAAGGCTTCTACAGCATGAGTAAGAGCATCCATACCTGTCGCGGCTGTCAATCCTTTCGGTTTTGAAAGCATGAGTTCTGGATCATTGACAGAGATTAGAGCGAGGCTATTCTTATCAACCATTACCATCTTGACCTTGCGTTCTTCGTCAGTAATGACATAGTTAATGGTGATTTCTGCTGAAGTTCCAGCTGTTGTATTGATGGCAACCACTGGCAACCCTTTTTCAGCAGACTTGTGAAGTCCTTCGTAGTCCTGTGGTTTGCCACCATTTGTAGCGATGATAGAGATACAACTAGCCGCATCCTGTGGAGACCCTCCCCCAAGACTGATGATGAAGTCACATCCATGCTCTTTCAGGGAAGCCACTCCGTCTGTGACGTTCTTGCAAGTCGGATTTGGCTCAACATCGCTAAAAATCACATATTCGATCCCTTCAGCATCTAATGGTTTTAGGACCTTAGGTAAAATATCACTTCCTTCGATGAACTTGTCTGTCACCAAAAGGGCCTTCTTATACCCCAGTTCCTTGATATACGGACCTACTTCATTTACAACACCTTTACCAATAAGGTTAACTGATGGAACGTAAAATGTAGCCATATGCTTTTCCTCCTGCGCCTCTGCGCTATTTGATTATTTACTATAAGTATACGACCTTATAAGAAGTTTTACAAATTTTTGTAAGCGTTTTAAGTAAAAAGTTAGTAAAGAACAGCCAGCCCTTTTTTCAAGAAAAAGCTCCAAAAAGATAGCTTTCATCTCATTGGAACTTTTACTTAATCATTATTGCTTAGTTAATACCACTCGGTCAGATGCCTCTCGGTCCATATCGTCGATAATCAATTGATTACCATTAACCGTGTAAATTTTGACATCATCACCGATAATGACACGTTGATTTTCTGGCTCAAAGCTGACTTGCTTGATTTCCTTATCTCCATCTGGCTCGACCTCAGTCCATGTACCAGTTTTACCTGTTACAACAAGAGTGATTTGGTCATTCTCATCTTTTCCAGTATAGGTACCATCGATATTCGTAGGTTGAGCTACTGGGGCGTCCTGGCTTGAGGAAGCCTGCGGTTGACTAGCACTTGTCGCAGCACTAGAAGATGATTCTTGTTGAGTAGATGGTTGCTGAGCAGATTGCTGGGTAGGTGCTTGTGCCTTAGGTCCACAAGCTGCTAAAAGACTAAGAATTGCTAGGGAAGCAATAGAAAGTGTGAATATTTTCGTTTTCATAGCGATTTCCTTTCTTTTGTGCCAATGTTTTGCTGGATCAGTTTCCAGATGTACCTCCTACCTCAAGTATAACAACTTAAGCCTAGAAGGTCAACTAGTCCCATCGCTTCCTAACAAACTCGCTCGTACTTCCGAGATAAAGTAGAGTGACCCCGTCACGAAAAGCAGGTCCTGATCATTGGCCTTTTCTTCAAATTCGCTGATGAAATCGCCATAGGAAGGAATCAAATCGTAACCCGCCACATCCTTCTCATCCAAAGAACCTTGGTAGTCAAAGCCCGTTACCTTAAGTTCCACCTGAGGCAACTGCTCAGATAGATAGCCTAACATCCCTTGATAATCCTTGCGTTTAAGGGCACCAAAAAGGATACGGACTTGATAGCCTTGTTGAATTTTCTCTTGGATAAACTCGACCAACCGGGTTAAGGCTGGAAGATTGTGAGCCCCATCTAGGTAGATTTGCGGGCGAATCCGTTCCAATCGACCTGCCCAGTGAGTTTCTTGCAAGGCCTGTCTCACAAGCTCTTCATCGACCCTTTCCTCTCTTGACGCCATAAAAAGAAGAAAGGTTTGTAAAGCCAAGGCGGCATTTTCTTGCTGATAGGTACCTTCCAAACCGATTTCAAGCCGTGAAAAACTTGCTAGCCTACTTGAAAAATTACTATCTTTCAAGGTGAAGTCTTGCCCCGCTCGATAAAGAGCTACGTCCAACTCTTTTGCTCTTTTTTGACAGACAGGCTCAGCTTCTGCATTAAGCTTGGCAACGACCGCCTTCTTTCCAGCCTTGAAGATACCAGCTTTCTGCTCTGCTATTTCTTCCAAACTATCGCCCAAGGTCTCCTGATGATCTAGCCCAATGGAAGTAATAACTGCAATCTCTCCTGTTACGACATTAGTGGTGTCAAGTAGACCACCAATACCCACTTCTAGCAGGACTAGATCCACGTCCTGCTCTTTAAAGTAAAGCAAAGCAATCAGGGTCAACAACTCAAAGAAAGACAATTGATCATGTGTTTCTAAAAGAGTTTTTTCCATCTCCTTGACTTGGTTAGCTATACGGATAAAGTCTTCATCTGCGATTGGTTGTCCATTGATACAAATTCGATCATTGATGCTGATAATATGAGGAGAGGTAAAAGTACCAACTTTTTTACCATGAGCAACAAACAACTCCCTCATAAAGGCAATCGTTGATCCCTTGCCATTGGTCCCTGTCACGTGGATAATAGGATAAGTCTTTTCAGGATTCCCCAGCAAATCCACTGCTTGCTGCATTCGTCCAAGTCCAGATCTAAAGTTTAAACCAATCCGACTATGAAGCCATTCTTCTACTTCAAACATGCATATCTCCTTAACAAAAGTACATTCCACTACCACAACAAAGTATAATTGCAAGTAAAAAGCGAGGTCGGGACAAAAATCCCGACCTCTTACCTGGTTAGCTAATCACTAGCTACTATGAATTTTAGCGTAGGGCTAAAAACGTCCACTGGACTCACCAGCTCTCTCTTATTTAAAGGAACTGGGGTAAAAATATCCCCCGGATATTTTTACTCCTCCATAAAGCTGTTGAAGACTTCTTCAATCATGTTCCATTCGTCTTCTGAGTCTTCTGGGATTGGTTGCAATTCGCCTTCTGTTCCGTCTTCATTTTCGATGAATGAGTAAGCTTGGATTTCAACTTCACCATTTTCATCTTCTTCTGCGTTAACTGGCACTAGAAGAACATAGTTCTTACCAAATTCTTCTTTCCCGTCGATGGTCAAAAGAATTTCAAACAAGGTTTCATTTCCTTGCTCATCTACTAGCGTAATCAATTCACGTTCTTCGTGGTCATGGTTGTGATCGTGTGACATAGTTTCTCCTCTGTCTTAAAACTTTCTATCTAAATAATTTTGCAAAATCAGCTGAGCAGCCAACTTATCAATAACTTTTTTTCGCTTGTTGCGACTGATGTCAGCCTGCTCAATCAACATACGCTCAGCTGCGACTGTCGTCAAGCGCTCATCTTGATAGTCTACTAGCAAACCAAAGAGTTCTTCTAGCTTGGCACCATAGGCTTGACTGGCTTCTACTCGCGGACCGCTAGTATTGTTCATGTTTTTTGGCAAACCTACTACAAAGCGTTCCACCTTATAGCTGTCAACCAATTCCTTGATACGGTCAAAGCCAAACTGGCCCTGATCCTCATTGATTTGGATGATTTCAAGTCCTTGAGCAGTGAATCCTAGTGGGTCGCTAATGGCCACGCCTACCGTTTTTGAACCGACGTCCAATCCCATAATTCTCATAGATTATAGATCGACTCCTTGTCCTTTAAGGTAGTAGCGCACCAATTCTTCAACAATTTCATCACGCTCATACTTACGGATTTGATTTCGTGCATTGTTGTAACGAGGAACGTAGGCAGGGTCTCCACTCAATACATAACCGACGATTTGATTTATCGGATTATAACCCTTTTCATTCAGAGAAGCATAGACATCTGTCAACGTTTCACTGATTTCCTTCTTGTTGGAATCATCCAATTTAAAACGTACAGTTTCTTCAGTAAATCCCATTCTAACACCCTCTTTCCTTAGAATAGTACTATTATAGCATATTTCCTTACGTTCTACAATTAAGTCAATCCATTTATTTGGATTTTCTTACTGTTCTGTCGCACCATTTGCCACTCTGTCTGCGATATATTGGCTTGGTTCATTTTTCAAAAGAGTCTCTAAGCCAAGATTTTTTAAATAATCTGTCTGTGACGCCTTTTTGACATCCAAGACTTGTAAATCATAGGTCGTTGTGGTCTGGATTTCAGTCTCACTGAGCAATTTGGTTTCAAGTGTAAAACCTACCAATTTGCGCGCTTCCTGAAGCATTTCATCCTTTTCTTCTGCTTCTAAAAGAGCTTTTTGAGTTTCTTCAAGACCGTGGTCAGCGATAAAGGATTTCAATTCCTCACTTAAAGGCCGTATCTGCCGAATAACCAATTTTAGAAATTGTTTCCCTTTATAGGTAATGGTTTGCGTTTGCTTGACGCCATCTCCTGACTCCGGGAAAATCAAAGTCTTGGTCACAACCGTATTCTTTTCCGCATTTTCCAAAACGGGCAGAGTAGACTGGAGCGTTTCGGATTCATGTTTTGAACTGGATGTCGTTTCCTTCTTTTGACCACATCCTGCAAGTAGCAGGAGGAGAGTAGCTGCGCCAATTACTATCTTTTTCATAATTCCTCACATGATTTTTTGATAAAAAATGAACAAGGCTAGGAGATACCCCAGCCTCGATGTTTATAGAGCTGCACGCAAACGTGCTTCTGCATTTTCTACATTACGGACAGAGCGTGGTAAAAAGGCACGGATATCATCTTCTTTGTAACCGACCTGCAAACGCTTCTCGTCAACTAGAATAGGACTTTTTAAGATCCGTGGTGTTTCCATGATTAAGTTGAGTACTTCATTCACACTCAAATCTTCGATGTCAACCCCTAAAGCTTTCGCATAGCGGTTTTTTGATGATACAATGCTGGCAATTCCATTATCTGTCTTTGTCAGAATATCAAGTAGTTCTTCTCTCGTAATTCCTTCTTTACCAAGGTTTTGTTCTTTATAACTTAACTGGTGTGCGTTGAGCCAAGTCTTCGCTTTCTTACAGCTTGTGCAACTGGAGACGGTATAAATCTTAATCATGTGCCTACCCCTTTCGCTACATGTTACTATCAGTTTAGTCTATTATACCATAAAAAACATCCGACTTGCGACCTATTTTTAAAAAATTTTAACTTTTTTAGCGATTTCCGTACTTTTTTCTTGACAAAATCAATTTATAGCCAACTTTTAAATTTTTTGATATACAATCGTTTCACAACTGTAACACTGATCATATAGAGAACGATGATCAAAAGCAAAAAGAGGAAATAAATTGGTTCCAAAGAGGTTAAATGAAGCAGGCTAGCAATTGAAGAGTAGGGAAGGAAGGTCACAAAACTAGCTGCTAGCAAGGTTGTTGCAAGAACAAACCATGATGGACGACTTTGCAAGAAAGGAAGTTTTGCTGAACGAAGCATATGGATGACCATGGTTTGGGACCACATGGATTCAATGAACCAACCTGTCTGGAACAAAATGATAAAGGCCGTTGCAGACTCTGCTCCGTGAACATAGGCATGACCTGTCGCCATCGGTACAATGACAAAATAGAGCAAGATAAAGGTCAAAATATCAAAGGCAGAAGAAATCGGACCCATCCAAATCATAAAACGAGTAATAGACTTAGCCTCCCACTTATGAGGATGTTTCAAAAAGTCTTCATCCACATTATCAAATGGCAAGGCAATACAAGAAAGGTCGTAGACTAGGTTTAACACAATCAAGTGAATCGGAGCCATAGGGAGGAAAGGTAAAAAGATACCAGACACTAAGAGTGACAGAATATTCCCGAAATTAGAGCTGACCGTCATCTTGATATATTTGGTCATGTTGGCATAGACTTTGCGTCCTTCAACCAGCCCTTTTTCAAGCACCATCAAATCCTTATCTAGCAAAATGACATCAGCCGTTTCTTTGGCAATATCTACTGCTGTATCAACAGAAATCCCCACATCGGCTACTTTCATAGATGGGGCATCATTGATCCCATCTCCCATATAGCCGATACAATGTCCATTAGATTTGATTTGTAAAATGATTCGTGCTTTTTGATCCGGAGAGAGTTTAGCAAAGACAGTCACCTTCTCAACTGCTTGGGCCAACTCTTCGTTCGTCATGGCGTCAATATCAGAACCCAACAAGATTTGATCAACGTCTAAACCAACTTTTTCGCATACTGCTTGGGTTACCTTTTCATTGTCCCCCGTCAAGATCTTTGTTTGAACGCCGTGTTCTAACAAAGCTTGAATAGCAGGTGCTGCTGATGGTTTTGGTGGGTCTAAGAAGGCAAGATATCCTGTTAGAATCATCTCTTTTTCATCTTCAACGGAGTAAGCAAAACCTTCTTTTAGACCTGTTTTATAGGCAACTCCCAAGACTCGCAATCCCTGTTGATTGAGTTGATCCACTTCTTTTAAGATTCCCACTCGGATATCATCCGTCAGAGGGCTAATCTGACCTTGATATTCCACATGGGTTGAAATCGCAAGCATCTCCTCTAGGGCACCCTTGGTTACCAAGCTAACAACTTCATTTTCATCCTTGACGATGACACTCATCCGTCTGCGTTCAAAGTCAAATGGAAGTTCATCGATTTTTTGGAAGCTAGTATCCAAATTTTGTAGAATAGCGTGTTCTTTAGCTTCTTTTTCAGTTCTACTGATAATGGCACGGTCCATCAAGTTTTTCAAACCGGTTTGAAAATAGGAATTGAGATAGGCACGTCTCAATACAGACAAATCCAAATCTCCATGTATATCCAAAGGATATTCAAGGACAATTTCGTCTTGAGTAAGGGTTCCAGTTTTATCCGTGCATAAGATATCAATAGCACCTAAATCTTGTATAGCATTGAGTTTTTTGATGACGACTTTTTCCTTGGCCATGATAATGGAGCCTTTTGCTAAACTTGCCGTGATAATCATGGGAAGCATCTCAGGTGTGAGTCCGACACCCACACTCAAGGCAAATACGCCAGCTTCTAACCAATCCCCATCTGTCAAGCCATTGGAAAGAAATACGATAGGAACCATGACTAACATCAAACGGATTAAGAGCCAAGAGATGCTGTTCATCTCCCGTTCAAAAGAGGTCGGTTCGTCATAAGTATTGAGAGTCTGCTCGATTTCCCCCATCATGGTGTCATCACCGACCGCTAGAATCAAAGCCTTGGCACTTCCTGATATCACATTGGTTCCCATAAAGGCGAGCGCTTCTGCTTCTAACAGACTATCAAAGTTTGACTGACTCATTTTTGACAAGGCCAGTTTTTCAACCGAGTCACTTTCGCCTGTCAAGCCAGACTGTTGAACAAAGAAATCGCGCGATTCAATTAAAATGAGGTCTGCTGGAATCATATCCCCAGCACTCAATTTGACTATATCTCCAACGACCAAATCTTCAATTGCTACCTCTAAACTCTGGCCTTCGCGAATTACTGTGGCTGTGTTCACAATCATTTTTGATAGATTGGTCGCCGCCTTATCGCTCCGTAATTCTTGTACAAAGCGTATACCACCAGAGATCAATACGAGAACGACGATGATGATAGAGGTCGTTGGATCCTCTTGCCCAGGCTTCGCCAACCAGACATTGGTCACCATGGAGATCATGGCGATGACCAGCAAGATGATTGTAAATGGATTGATAATAGATTCGTAAATCTTTTTGAGGATACTGTCTTCTTGACCCTTGGTGATGGTGTTTTCGCCATATAGGTCACGATTTTTCTCCACCTGCTCCCCAGTCAAGCCTGTTAGACTTGTCTTATAAAAAGATAGAGTCTCGTTTAAAGGTGTGTGAATAGCTGCTGCTAATCTTTCTTTTGTAGTTTTCATTGGTTTCTCCTATCTGTATGAATGATGTGTTTCATACACAGAGACCAATCACTTTATAAGGGCAGAACGACACAAATCAGCGATTGGCTGTGTATGTGCGGTTCTGGGTGGTCGTCAATTTGCATCGTCTGTCTCCTTTCCCTGTTCTAAAACAGTAGAAAATCCTGCCATAAAATGGCAGGATTAAAAAACTAATTATCTGTTTTTTCGTTCAAGCTTTAACTCTATAGGGCAATGAAATGAGCTTAGTCTTGGCCTTCGCGACCAGGACTGTTGACCAACGAGTAGTGTCTCCACTGCTTTGCGGTAGTCATCCGTATCCCTATGGTAGCCTCACCTACCGTTTTCGTCTATCAGTATAAACCTTTAAAATATAAAAGTCAACGATTTATCTCATTTTTTAGATAACAATCAATTCTTTTGGAGCAAGGGTCAATAATTCGTAACCTATCTCCGTAATCAAGATATCATCCTCGATACGAACCCCGTATTTACCTTCAATATAGATACCCGGTTCATCAGTCAAGACCATACCAGATTTAATGACTTCTTTGGAAGTTTGGCTAAAGTAAGGTTCTTCGTGGATATCCAGTCCGATACCGTGTCCAATACCGTGAGTAAAGTAGTCGCCATAGCCTGCCTCGATGATAATATCACGAGGAATTTTGTCAAAGTCGCGGAAACCTAGACCTGCCTTGGCATGGTCAATCAAGGCTTGATTGGCTTTCAAAACTGTGTTGTAGATTTCTGCTTGCTCGTCACTGACATGACCTAGATAAATGGTCCGTGTCATATCACTCACATAGTGGTCGTAGAGACAACCGAAGTCCATGGTAATGGCTTCGCCAAGCTCTACTGGCTTATGCATAGGATGAGCGTGGGGTTTGGAAGAGTTGATACCACTTGCTAAAATGGTATCAAAAGACAAGCCGGCCGCTCCTAGCTCACGCATGCGGAAATCAAGGAAGTTGGCAATCTCAATCTCTGTCTTTCCTGGTTTGATAAAGTCAAGTGCATCACGGAAAGCTTGGTCTGAGATTGAACAAGCCTTGCGAATAGTCGCAATCTCTTTCTCATCCTTAATCATACGAAGCGCTTCAACAAACTGAGTCTGCGGAAGCAAGTCAATCCCTGTAAAAGCTGCCTGCATACGGTGGTAATAAGAGACCGAAATCTCGTCCTCAAAACCGACGCGAGACAAGCACATATCCTTAACAATGCCTGCAATGACAGCCAATTCATCACGGTCAGCCACAATCTCAAAACCTGTCACTTCTTGCTTAGCTGCAATGATATAGCGAGAGTCTGTCACCAAGACCTGACGGTCACGGCTGATAAAGACTGTTCCGTTTGACCCCCAAAAACCAGTCAAATAATAGACGTTTTTAAGGTTGTTGATGATGATACCATCCAGTTCTTTTTCTTGCATTTTAGCTAGAAATGCTTGTACACGTTTATTCATGATGTAACTTTCCTTTCAAATAGTGTCCTGTGTAGCTGGCGTCATTTGCCGCTACTTCTTCTGGAGTTCCTGTTGCGATGATGGTTCCACCACCAACACCGCCCTCAGGTCCCAAGTCGATGATATGGTCTGCAGTCTTGATAACATCTAGATTGTGCTCGATGACGAGTACTGTATTGCCATCGTCGACAAAGCGAGCTAAAACCTTGAGCAGACGAGCGATGTCCTCCGTATGAAGTCCTGTCGTCGGCTCATCCAGAATGTAGAAGGACTTACCTGTTGAGCGTTTGTGGAGTTCACTAGCTAACTTCATACGCTGGGCTTCTCCCCCTGAAAGGGTTGTAGCTGGTTGTCCTAGCGTTACATAGCCCAACCCCACATCCTTGATAGTCTGGAGTTTGCGTTGAATCTTAGGAATGTGTTGGAAAAATTCAACTGCATCGTTAACGGTCATATCCAAGACTTGCGAGATATTCTTTTCCTTATAGTGAACTTCTAGGGTTTCACTGTTGTAGCGGGTTCCGTGGCAGACTTCACAAGCCACGTATACATCTGGCAAGAAGTGCATCTCAATCTTGATAATCCCGTCACCTGAGCAGGCTTCACAGCGACCACCCTTAACGTTGAAACTGAAACGGCCCTTTTTATAGCCTCGAATCTTAGCTTCATTTGTCTGGGCAAAGAGATCACGTATATCGTCAAAAACTCCTGTATAGGTAGCTGGATTGGACCTCGGCGTCCGTCCGATTGGGCTCTGGTCAATGTCAATCAAGCGGTCTACATGCTCAATCCCCGTAATCGTTTTAAACTTACCAGGTTTGTCTGAGTTACGGTTGAGTTTTTGAGCAATGGCTTTTTTGAGGATGCTGTTGATTAAGGTCGACTTCCCTGAACCCGATACCCCCGTTACTGCGATGAATTTCCCTAATGGAAAGCGAGCCGTGACATTTTGCAAGTTGTTCTCACGCGCTCCTGTCACTTCGATAAAGCGACCATTTCCAGCACGGCGGTCTGCTGGCACTGGAATCGCTCTTTTTCCTGACAAATACTGACCTGTGATAGACTTGCTGTTGCGAGCCACCTGTTTGGGCGTTCCTGCAGCAACAATCTCCCCACCAAAAACACCGGCACCCGGACCAACGTCAATCAGATAATCCGCCTCACGCATGGTATCTTCGTCGTGTTCCACCACGATGAGAGTATTGCCTAAGTCACGCATCTTTTTCAGACTAGCAATCAGGCGGTCATTATCCCTCTGGTGAAGACCGATGGACGGCTCATCCAGGATATAAAGGACACCTGATAGATTGGACCCAATCTGGGTCGCCAAGCGAATACGCTGACTCTCCCCACCTGAAAGGGTTCCTGCCGAACGCGACAGGGTCAGATAGTTAAGCCCCACGTTATTGAGGAAGGTCAAGCGATCCTTGATTTCCTTGAGAATGGGACGAGCGATGATGGCTTCATTTTCAGACAAGGTCAGCTGCCTCACCAACTCCAAATGGTCTGCGATAGACAGGTCTGAGATTTCTCCAATATGTGGCCCTTGCTCGCCACCCACACGAACAGACAAGGCCTGGTCATTGAGACGGTAGCCATGGCAAGTACCGCAGGTTAGCTCATTCATGTAGAGACGCATCTGGGTGCGCGTGTAATCACTATTGGTTTCATGGTAACGACGCTTGATATTACCAATCACTCCTTCAAAAGGAATGTCAATATCGCGCACACCACCAAATTCATTCTCATAGTGAAAATGGAATTCCTTGCCATCAGAGCCGTAGAGAATCAAGTTTTTATCTTCTTCTGACAAGTCTTCAAATGGCTTATCCATATCCACCCCAAAGGCTGTCATGGCCTGCTCTAGCATGTTTGGATAGTAGTTAGATGAGATAGGATTCCAAGGTGCCAAAGCCCCCTCACGTAGCGTTTTGCTGGTATCAGGAACCACCAAGTCAACATCCACCTCCAGCTTGATTCCCAAACCATCACACTCACTACATGAGCCAAACGGTGCATTGAAGGAGAAGAGACGAGGCTCTAACTCTGGCACAGTAAAGCCACAAACTGGACAGGCGTAATGCTCAGAGAACAGCAACTCAGAATCGTCCATTGTATCGATAATCACATAGCCTTCTGCGATACGAAGGGCAGCCTCGATTGAGTCAAAGAGGCGGCTACGAATGCCCTCCTTGATGACAATACGGTCAACCACGACATCGATATTGTGTTGCTTACTCTTAGACAGCTCAGGCACTTCGGTCACATCATAGACTTCCCCATCCACTCGGACGCGTACATAGCCGTCTTTCTGAACCTTTTCAATGACACTCTTATGTTGCCCTTTTTTCTTACGAATGACAGGAGCTAAGATTTGCAGACGTTGGCGTTCTGGCAATTCCAAGACCTTATCCACGATTTGCTCTACAGAAGAGGCCTTGATAGCCCCGTGCCCGTTGATACAGTAAGGCGTCCCCACACGTGCGTAAAGGAGACGCAGATAATCATTAATTTCAGTCGTTGTTCCAACGGTCGAGCGTGGGTTTTTACTAGTGGTTTTCTGGTCGATGGAAATAGCTGGGCTAAGACCGTCAATGGCATCCACATCTGGTTTTTCCATATTGCCCAAAAACTGACGAGCATAGGCTGATAGACTCTCTACATAGCGACGTTGTCCCTCCGCATAGAGGGTATCAAAGGCCAGACTGGATTTCCCAGAACCTGACAAACCAGTCACGACGACCAGCTTGTCTCGTGGAATCTCCACATCAATATTTTTTAAGTTATGGGCACGTGCCCCATGAATCACAATTTTATCTTGCATCTTTGTTCTTTCTAGTCCATTATTGCTTTCCATTATACCAAAAAATGTGAAATTCTATTACCCAAAAAGCTGTTTTTATAGTATAATAGTACGGTGCAAAAAATGAATCACTGAATAGTAGGAAAGGATAGGGGATATGAAACAAGTTTTTCTCTCAACAACAACTGAATTTAAAGAGATCGACACGCTTGAACCGGGTACTTGGATCAACCTCGTCAATCCTACACAAAATGAATCACTGGAAATTGCCAACGCCTTCGATATCGACATTGCCGACCTTCGAGCACCACTCGATGCGGAAGAAATGTCCCGTATTACCATCGAAGATGAGTATACTTTGATCATCGTGGACGTTCCCATTACAGAGGAAAGAAACAATCGCACCTACTACGTAACGATTCCGCTGGGGATTATTATCACCGAGGAAACTATTATCACCACCTGCTTGGAACCCCTCCCTGTTCTCGATGTCTTTATCAACCGTAGACTGCGTAACTTTTACACCTTCATGCGTTCGCGCTTTATCTTCCAGATTCTCTACCGCAACGCTGAGCTTTACCTAACAGCCCTTCGTTCGATCGACCGTAAGAGCGAACAAATCGAAAGTCAACTTCACAAATCTACTCGAAACGAAGAACTGATCGAACTCATGGAATTGGAAAAGACCATCGTCTATTTCAAGGCCTCACTTAAGACAAATGAGCGCGTGATTAAGAAATTGACCAGCGCAACTAGCAATATCAAGAAATACTTAGAGGACCAAGACCTACTCGAAGATACCCTGATCGAAACCCAACAGGCCATCGAGATGGCAGATATCTATGGAAACGTCCTTCACTCTATGACAGAGACCTTTGCCTCTATCATTTCCAACAACCAGAACAATATCATGAAAACCTTGGCACTTGTGACCATTGTCATGTCTGTCCCGACCATGATCTTCTCTGCCTATGGGATGAACTTTAAGGATAATGAAATCCCTCTGAACGGTGAGCCACACGCCTTCTGGTTAATCGTCTTTATCGCCTTTGCTATGAGTGTTTCGCTCACTCTCTATCTCATCCATAAAAAATGGTTCTAAGAGGAATCCCTATGTCTCAGATTGATTTACAAAAACTAACCAAGAAAAACCAAGAGTTTATCCACATCGCTACCCAACAATTTATCAAAGATGGCAAAACAGATACTGAAATCAAGGCTGTCTTTGAGGAAGTTATTCCTAAAATCCTTGAAGAACAAGCCAAAGGAACGACAGCTCGTTCCCTATACGGTGCTCCAACTCACTGGGCTCACAGCTTCACTGTCAAGGAGCAATATGAAAAAGAGCATCCAAAAGAAAATGACGATCCAAAACTCATGATTATGGACTCAGCCCTTTTTATCACCAGTCTCTTTGCATTGGTTAGCGCTCTAACTACGTTCTTCTCTAGAGATCAGGCTATTGGCTATGGGTTGATTACCCTCTTGTTGGTTGGACTTGTAGGAGGAGTGGCCTTCTACTTGATGTACTACTTTGTCTACCAGTACTATGGACCAGACACAGACCGTAGCCAACGTCCTCCATTCTGGAAATCAATCCTCGTAATTTTGGCCTCTATGGTCCTTTGGTTGGTTGTCTTCTTTGCAACAAGCTTCCTACCAGCCAACCTCAATCCAGTCCTTGCTCCATTGCCTTTGGCTATCCTAGGGGCTGCCCTTCTCGCCCTTCGCTTCTATCTCAAGAAACGTTTCAATATCCGAAGTGCAAGTGCGGGCCCATCACGTTACTAAGATAATAAATAAGCAACTGCTCAGGCGGTTGCTTTTCACTTGCTTTCTTGATATCCAATAAAACTTCTGACTCTAATCCCTATAGTTTTCTCTCACCTTTTGTGATAAAATAAGCTCAATCAATTTCTAGGAGGGTGAGATATGGTTTCTATTATTGGTATCGTGAGCTTGTCTAGTGGCATTATCGGAGAGGACTTTGTCAAACACGAAGTGGACTTGGGTGTCCAACGCCTCAAGGATTTGGGACTCAATCCTATCTTTATGCCTCATTCGCTAAAAGGTTTAGACTTTATCAAGGACCATCCTGAAGCGCGTGCAGAGGATTTGATGCAGGCCTTTTCTGATGATAGCATAGACATGATCCTATGCGCCATCGGTGGGGATGATACCTATCGCTTACTACCTTATCTTTTTGAAAGTGACCAACTCCAAAAGGTTATCAAGCCAAAGATTTTTCTTGGGTTCTCGGATACCACTATGAACCACCTTATGTTGCACAAACTGGGAGTCAAGACCTTTTATGGGCAATCTTTTTTAGCAGATATTTGTGAATTGGACAAAGAGATGTTGCCCTATAGTCTCCACTACTTTAAAGAATTGATTGAGACTGGAAAAATCTCAGAAATCCGCCCTAGCGACGTTTGGTATGAGGAACGGACTGATTTTAGTCCCAAGGCCCTGGGAACAGCTCGTATCAGTCATGCAAATACTGGTTTTGACTTGTTGCAAGGAAATGCCCAGTTTGAGGGGACAATCCTCGGTGGTTGCATCGAATCCCTCTATGATATCTTTGACAATTCTCGATACGCAGACAGCACAGTTCTCTGCCAAGAGTACAAACTCTTCCCTGACTTATCCGACTGGGAAGGAAAGATTCTCTTGCTAGAAACAAGCGAAGAAAAGCCTGAGCCTGAGGACTTCAAAAAGATGGTGCAGGCTTTGAAAAAAACTGGGGTATTTGAGGTCATCAGTGGACTCTTGGTCGGGAAACCTATGGATGAAACCTTCTATGACGACTATAAGTTGGCACTATCGGACACCATTGACAGCAATATCCCGATTGTTTGTAATCTAAATGTCGGCCACGCAACTCCAAGAGCCATTGTTCCCTTTGGCGTCCACGCCTATGTAGATGCACAGGAGCAAGTCATTCGCTTTGACTATAACAAAAAATAAACAATTTCTCCATTTTTGTGCTTTTGTATTGATTTTCGCTAATTTCTATGATATCTTTTTGAAGGAGGTAAATATGACTAAACAAAAAATAAATCAAATTGTCGGTTCAATCGGGGCCTTTATCGGGATTATTGTATTTATCGCCTATATCCCACAAATTTTTGCCAATTTACAAGGCAACAAAGCTCAACCATTCCAGCCTTTATCCGCAGCAGTATCTTGTTTAATTTGGGTTATTTACGGATGGACAAAGGAACCTAAGAAGGATTGGATACTAATTATTCCAAACTCAGCTGGCGTTGTCTTAGGTGGACTGACATTTCTTACTGCACTATAAAAGTTACTAGCATATAATCAAAAAGCTGAGGGGAGTTTCTCAGCTTTTTTCTACATTCTCAGATAATTAGATGCCTGCACTCACTAATTTCCGTTTTTCCACTCACAATCATTCTCGTGGTCGTCAATCAGACCTGCTGCTTGTAGAAAAGCTAAAACGGCGACTGGACCTGTGAACTTGAATCCTCGTTTTTTTAGATCTTTGGCTAATTTTTCAGATAAGGCTGTTTTAGCAGGTGCTAGGTGATAGTCAGGAACATCATTCACGATCGTTTTTCCCTCAACAAAGGACCAGAGATAAGCATCAAAAGAACCGTAGGTTTTCTGGACTTGTAAAAATGCTTGAGCGTTGGCACGCGTCGCAAAAATCTTGGCTCTATTTCGGATGATGGCTTGATTCTCTAACAAGGCTTCCAACTCCACATCTGTCATTTCCGCGACCGCCTGAATTTGATAGCCATGAAATGCTTCTCGGAAAGCTTGGCGTTTGTTTAGTACCGTTTCCCAAGACAGACCAGCCTGATAAGTCTCCATACAGAGCAGTTCAAAAAGAGCGCGGTCGTCATGAAGGGGCTTGCCCCACTCCTGGTCGTGGTAGGCGATGTAGAGCGGATTGGTCATCTTGACCCACGAACAACGTTTTGGCATACTATTCTCCTATTTGACCAACATCTTAAGGGCCGACTTGATATAGTTCTCAGCTGTATCTGTCGTTCCTTCAAAGAATTTCTTGATTTTCTTGAGCTCAGTCGCCTTGTAGCCCAGTGCCAACATGGCTTCCATGGCTTCTTCCAGTTCTTGGTTTTCAGCGCTGGTTTGCACTGCCACCTTGGCAGGAAGGTCATCATTAGCCACGACTACCTTGCCTTCCAAGTCTAGCACCATCTGCTGGGCTGTCTTCTTGCCAATTTTAGGGAACTTAGTCAAGTAGGTAATGTTCTTAGTCTCGATCGCCTGAACCAAGCCAGCATTGTCATCGGCAGCGATAATTGCCAAAGCTGACACAGGACCAATCCCTGAAACCGAGATCAAACTGAGAAAGAGCTTCTTCTCATCTTCTGAGCGAAAACCGTAAAGCAGATGCGCGTCCTCACGGACAACTTGGTGCACATAAATCTGGGTCTCTTGATTAACCTGACCTGAGTAAGCATAGGGATTGGCTACATGCAAGATATAACCGATACCATTCGCCTCAAGGACGATGTATTTGGCAGTGATTTTGGTAATGATTCCTTTTAAATATTCGTACATAGTTTTTCTCCATTATTTTGCCTATCTAGTATACCATATTTCCCCAAGACAGACTGCAACAAAAGGTGCAACCTCTGGTTGACAAATAGTACAGGAGATTGTATTCTCATTATAAGTAAAAATTGTTAGGATAGAGGTAGAAAAAGGAGGATAGAATCATGAAACTCGCAGAAAAACTATTTGAGCTTAGAAAGGAAAAAGGTTGGTCCCAGGAAAAGCTAGCAGAACAAATCAATGTTTCTCGGCAAAGTATCTCCAAGTGGGAGTCTGGACAAGTCCTTCCTGAAATCGAAAAAATCATTGAATTAAGCAAGATTTTCCAAGTAACAACTGACTATCTACTACTGGATGAAAACTCTGAAAAAGCTTCCACAGCAGTGATCTGGGAAGAAGACAAGGAAAAATACTATAAAGAAGTTAAATCCTTTGGTCTCTGGCAAGTGACTTATATTTTCGTCTTGGCTCTGGCTACCTATCTCTTTTTAGCCGGTTCTAGTTTTCCAGCCGAGTTCACCGCCTGGATTTGGCTGACCTTCGTTCTCTTGATTGCTTCAGCGATTGCTATCAGCAAGGCTCTCAAAACCAAACAACGTTATCTTGATAAAGTGATTGGTCTTGAGAACCCTTCAAACCAAGACGATTCTGCGAAATCTTGAATCAATTAAATCATATTTCTCAGTACTTTTATAGGACTGGTCCTGTCAAGCAAGTGTAAACCTCATGTCAAGTAAGCCACGCTCAATCAAATTTTCCACCTTAGAAAAGCTAAAAAGCCTTGTTTGGAAAAACAAAGGCTTTTTGTGTTCTTAATATTTCCCTAACTCACGGAGACTGGTATGATTTTCCTGAATGCGTCGGAACATTTTTTCCATATCCGACTTGGTAAAATGCACCAAAACGGGACGTCCGTGGGGACAGTTATAGGGATTGTCACATTGAGAGAGCTGATAAAGAAGCTGTCTGGCTGAGTGGTCATCGATACGATGGTTGGCCTTGATAGACCGCTTGCAGGACATCATAATAGCTAGCTCTGCTCGGTATTTCTTGATCGAAACTTCCTTGGTCAAGAGTAGCATATCACACATTTCATAAATACCAGACTCGATTTCTTCCTCTGCCATCCAGATAGGATGCTCACGCAGGATGAATTGATTTTCTCCGTACTCTGCTAAAAAGACGCCCACTTCCTCTAAGAGAGACATCCTTTCCTTTAGACGAAGGGCATCATCCGCAGGAAATTCAAAGATATAGGGCACTAGGAGTTGTTGCTGACTCTGGTCAACATTGCCGATGCTTTCTCGGTATTCCTCGTACTTAACCCTTTCCTGAGCCGCATGCTGGTCTATGATATAGAGCCCATCTCGCCCTTGGGCAAAGAGATAAGTCCCGTGCATTTGTCCGAAAAACTCCAACTCTGGGAAGCTGGATGATTCTTCTCGCTCCAGCTTGTCATAAGCCTTATCAAGGCTAGCTAGGTCTAACTCAGGATGGTCTAGTTGGTCGTAGTTAACAGGCTTTCTCTCTGCAAAATGCAGTTTTGCTGGTCTAGTCAGCTGGTCCAAGGTTTCCTTGGCAAACAAGGTTAAATCTTTCCCTTCCTCAGTTAATTCAACCTGATGATCAGCCACCTCAGCTTGACTGGGTTTTGAGAGTTCTGTTTTTTCATAGTAGAGCGTATTTTCTTTGAGTGGGAGAATGGTCTGCTCTACCTTTTGACGATTGCGCACGGTCGACTTGGCAAGATTTTCTAAAGCATCAGGGATTAAGGCTTGCTCCTTGAGACTATTTGAAATAGCTTCTGAGACTAGCGCCATCAGTTCTTTTTCCTTGGAAATCCGCACTTCTTGTTTGGTTGGATGTACATTGACATCAGCCAGATAAGGATCGATATGGATGTGAATGACTGCCAGTGGAAAACGACCTACCATGAGCTTGCTACCGTAACCATCAAGAATAGCACGATTGAGCAAGAAGTTCTTGATATAACGACCATTGATGAAGAGACTGATATAGTTGCGGTTGGCTCGGGTTAACTCAGGCAGAGACACAAAACCTGTAATTTCGAAATCTAAGTCAGAGTTTTCAATAGCAATCATCTTTTTCGCACTCGCCAAACCGTAAATCCCTGCGATGGCTTGACGCAGTTGACCAGTCCCTGCTGTCCGCGTCATTTCCTTGCCATCACTGATTAAACTAAAAGAAATCTCAGGATGAGCCAATCCCAGACGATTGACAATATCAATGATATGAGACAATTCCGCTTGCTGGCTCTTCATATACTTGAGACGGGCAGGCGTGTTGAAAAAGAGGTCCTCCACACAAACCTTGGTTCCTACAGGACTAGTCGCTGGGATGATTTCCTCAACTTCTCCCCCACGCGCAACGAGCTTGGTCCCATGACTCGCACCATCCACCGCCGTCAACAGAGTCAGAACACTGACAGAAGCAATAGAAGGCAGGGCTTCACCACGAAAACCAAGCGTCCGAATCCGAAAGAGATCTGCTTGGTTTTTTATCTTACTGGTCGCATGACGACGCAGGGCCAATTCCACCTCATCGTGGGCAATTCCATGACCATTATCGGTGATTTGAATTTTCTTAAGACCAGCTTCCTCAATCTCGATGATAATCTGGCTAGAACCCGCGTCAATGGCGTTTTCTACCAACTCTTTGACCACACTGGCAGGACGTTCGATAACCTCCCCAGCTGCGATCTGGTTTGCCAGCACCTCTGGCAATTCAATAATATGAGACATCTTTCAGCCCCTTTCTGTATCTATTTTCCTAGAAATTGATTAGTGCTATTATACCATATTTCAGATGCTACCAGAAAAAGCAAATACCACATAGACTCCAAATCCCTCCACATAGACAAAGTCCCTTGCCATAGGGAGTAAAATAGTGTTTAATAAAGGTGTACAAGAAGTGAGATTAACTTTGTATAACTGAAAAGGAGGGAAATTTATGAAAGTAGAACTACAGATTAAGGAGACGTACAAGGAAGAAAAGTTGATTGTCCAAGCACCTAAATCAACCGAGAAAGTCCAGAAAATCATCGAGTTCGCTGAAAATCTTGACCAAAAAGAAACAATCAAAGGAAAGATTGATGATCAGGTCTATCTAGTTGAAATTGGCAAGATTCAGCGCTTCTATATAGAAAACCGAAAGGTTCTAGCAGAAACTGCATCTCAGACCTACAGCATTGATTTACGACTCTATCAGGTTCTTGAAATTCTGCCGACCACTTTTATCCAAATTTCCCAATCTGAAATCGTCAATATCGACTCCATCTCTCATCTCAGGCTCACGCCCAACGGTCTGGTTGAAATTTTCTTAAAAAACGAAAGCTTCACCTACTCTTCACGCCGTTACCTAAAAACCATCAAGGAGAAATTAGAACTATGAAAAAACAAGTATTTCACGACGCAGCTGCTGGCGTCCTCATCGGCCTCATCCTCTCTATCATCTTTTCACTCATGTACGCCCCAAATACCTATGCGCCACTGAGTTCCGATTCTCTAATCGGCCAAGTGATGCTTCAACATCAGGTTCACGGTGCCCTCGTCTTGCTCTACTGCACACTTATCTGGGCAGCTATCGGTATTCTCTTCAACTTTGGCAAGCAATTATTCAGCCGTGACTGGAGCATGCTTCGTGCCACACTTTCCCATTTCTTCCTCATGCTGGCTGGCTTTGTCCCACTGGCAACTCTGGCTGGTTGGTTCCCCTTCCACTGGACCTTCTATCTCCAGCTCATTCCAGAGTTTGCGATTGTCTACCTCATCATCTGGGCTATTCTCTATAAAAGAGAGGCTAAAAAAGTGGACCACATCAATCAACTCTTGGCTCATAAAAAGTAATAGAGAAATCCCACTCACAAAGGCGAGAGTGGGATTCTTTTTATAACTTTTGTTTAAGCTCGACCAAGACGTTCATAGCCTGCATAGGTGTCATATTGTATACATCCAATTTAGCTAATTCTGCTAGGATAGGATGCTCTTCAGACGTATCAAAGAGTGACATCTGCTCTGTGACAGCACTTGTTTCTCTCATCGGAGCAGGACTTTCCGTCCCTTGATTCTCCAGTTGGGTCAAAATCTTATCCGCCCTTGCTAAAAGTTCTGCTGGTAAACCAGCAATCTTAGCAACGTGGATACCATAGGATTTGTCAGCTGGTCCTGGTTCGATCTTGTGAAGGAAGGTGACCTGCCCATCCTGCTCCAAGGTTGCCACGTGGACGTTGGCCAAGTGTTCCAAACTGGACTCCAGACTAGTCAACTCATGATAGTGGGTCGCAAAAAGGGTTTTGGCTCCGATATGTTCATGAATGTATTCGATGATGGACTGGGCAAGAGCCATCCCATCATAAGTTGCAGTCCCGCGTCCCAATTCATCAAAGAGAATGAGTGAGTCCTTGGTCGCATGCGAAATGGCATTGTTGGCCTCCATCATCTCTACCATGAAGGTTGATTGACCTGAAACCAAGTCATCTGCTGCTCCGATACGGGTAAAGATAGCATCAAAAATCGGCAAATGGGCGCTTTCTGCCGGCACATACGAGCCTAGCTGGGCCATAACCGCAGTCATGGCTAGCTGGCGCATGTAGGTAGACTTCCCACTCATGTTGGGCCCTGTGATTAGCTGAATACTCGTATCTTCTGCCATCTGGATACTGTTTGGAATATAGGTCTGAGCTCCCATGACCTTTTCGACGACAGCATGGCGCCCTTTCTGGATATCAATTTGTGAATCCTCTCCAAACTCAGGTCGGATCAGATGCTGGGTTTCAGCCACAACTGCTAGACTTTGCAAGACATCAACGGTTGCAATACCTTGGGCTAGAGCCTGCAAACGCTGGATGTACTTGCTGACTTCCTCACGGATACGCATAAAGATTTCATATTCTAGGTTGGCTGACTTCTCACGCGCCTCCAGCATATCTCCCTCGATACGAGCCAACTCCTCAGTCCCAAAGCGTTCAGAGTTTTTCAACGTCGCCTTGCGGAAAAAGTGGGCTGGCACATTTCCCAGTTGCGAATTGGTCACATGGAAATAGTAGCCATCCTTTTTATTGTAGTCAATCTTGAGCGTGCTGATGCCAGAGTTTTCCCTCTCTTTAGCCTCAATCTCAGCAATCCAACTAGTCCCTTCTCTGAGTACTAGGCGGTATTTATCCAAAGTCTCATCAAATCCAGTCCGAATAATGCCACCTTCTGTAATCACATGAGGGGCCTCAGGGGCAATGGCTGCACTAATCAAACTCTCCAACTCAGGAATGGCATCTAACTGTGTGATGAGATAGGCCAGAGCAGGTTGCTCCATTCCTTCTAAAATCGCACGAATCCGTGGCACACTAGATAAGGTAGTCGCCAACTGCAAGAGCTCCTTAGGATTGGTCTTGCCAAAAGAAACCCGACTAGCCAAGCGTTCGATATCATAAACACCCTTGAGACTGTCTGTTAAATCACTGCGCTCAAAGAAGTGGTCAAGAAAGACCTGCACCACCTCTTGACGTTGGACGATTCGTTCCTTATCAATTAAGGGACGATGAATCCAAGAACGCAAGAGTCGCATACCCATAGCTGTTTTGGTTTCATCCAAAAGCCAGAAAAGACTCCCCTGCTTCTTACCTGAACGGGCATTCTCAACCAAATCTAGACTGGCCTTGGTCGCATAATCCATCTGCAAGAAATCTTTGATTTCATAACGGATTACCGGTTTAAGATGGTTCAATTCCCGCATCTGGGTACGGTGAACATACTGGAGCAACTTACTAGCTGCCGCTTGCTCCACAGCTGCTAAACGTGAATCCAATAAATGGATGTCCTCAAAGCCTTCTTTCTCGTAGGAAAGTACCAGATTCATCTGACGACTGAGAATTTGTTCTTCCTCCTCAGACAAGTCATAACCCAGCACGACTTCTCGAGCCTTGAGATTACGGATTTCCCCACAAACAAGGGTAAAGTCCAATAGTCCCGTTACATAAAAATCACCTGTCACCAGATCCATGTAAGCCAGCCCAAACTGATTACCATCACGATCTAAGGCGACCAAGAAGTTGTTTTGGCTGTCTGGCTTACTGCTATCGACCACTGTCCCTGGTGTGATGACCTGAACCACCTCTCGCTTAACAACCCCAACTGCTTGTTTGGGATCTTCCATCTGCTCGGCAATGGCCACCTTATAGCCCTGCTCAATCAAAACATCAATATACTGCTGGGCAGAATGATAGGGGACGCCCGCCATGGGTATCGGATTTTCTGCATTTTTATTACGACTGGTCAGTGAAATCTCTAAAATCTGCGCCGCATTGACCGCATCTTCATAAAACAATTCATAAAAATCACCCATTCGAAAGAGCAAAAAAGCATCTGGATATTGCTTTTTAATATCCACATACTGTTGCATGCCAGGTGATAGCTTTTCTGTCGTCATTTTACGTCTCTCCTTGCCAAAAATAAGGTTTGAGAACAAGTCCCAAAACCCTATCTATCTCTCATCTCTCTCATCAAATCTAGCAAACGCTCTTCCATGAGCTTGGCAACATGCTGGTCTCGACAAATAACCAGTAAGGTATTGGCTCCCGCAACTGTTCCTAAAATCGCCTCGTCCTTATTTTCATCAACAATATTTGCTAAGACAGCTGCTTCTCCCAGCTTGGTATGAAGTACCAAAGTAAACTCTGCTCTCGCAACCCCTTCTAGATGATGCGACAAAAACTCTACCAAATCAATCTTTTCTGTTTCATTCGCTAGCACATAATACACCATACCATTTTTCTTAACCTTGATCAAGCCGATCTCGCGCAGGTCACGAGACAAGGTCGTTTGCGTCACGAAGACATTCCGAACTTCTAGGCGATCTTGGATATCCTTTTGTGTAGCTAGTTTTTCCTCAGTGATCATCTTTTTAATCAACTGGTGTCGTTCTTTTTTTCTCATATCAACCTCTTACATGAATATTTATAACCGATTTCGGGTTTATTTTTAGATATAATTATACCAAAAAAACTGAATAATTCAAAAAAATCTTTCTTCTTTCACTAAATTTATGATAAAATAGAATAAAAGTCCAAAAGGAGCCTACTTATGAGTACAAAAAAACTGATTGCTAGTGAATTGGCTAGCGTCATTGATAGCCTGGATCAAGAGGCTATTTTCAATTTACTAGAACAACCAAAAAACTCTGACATGGGAGATATCGCTTTTCCTGCTTTCTCACTTGCAAAAGTCGAACGCAAAGCCCCTCAAATGATTGCTGCTGAAATCGCTGAAAAAATCAACAGCCAAGCTTTTGAAAAAGTTGTTGCAACTGGTCCTTACGTCAACTTCTTCCTTGATAAATCTGCTATTTCTGGAGCAGTTATCAAAGAGATCATCGAAAAAGGATCTGACTACGCCCAACAAACGGAAGGCAAAGAGCAAAATATCACGATTGACCTATCAAGTCCAAACATCGCAAAACCTTTCTCAGTCGGTCACTTGCGTTCAACTGTTATCGGAGATGCTCTTTCTAATATCTTTAAGAAAATGGGCTACAACACTATTAAAATCAACCACCTAGGAGACTGGGGTAAACAGTTTGGTCTTCTCATGGTTGCTTATAAAAAATGGGGAAGTAAGGAAGCCGTCGAAGCTAATCCGATTGACGAATTGTTGAAATTGTACGTTCGCATCAATGCTGAAATCGAAAATGACCCAGCTCTTGATGATGAAGGACGTCTCTGGTTTAAAAAATTGGAAGATGGCGATCCAGAAGCAACTCAACTTTGGCAATGGTTCCGTGATGAAAGTTTGGTCGAATTCAATCGCATCTACAAACTACTCGGTGTTAAATTTGATAGCTTAAACGGTGAAGCCTTCTACAATGACAAGATGGATGAAGCCGTACAAATCCTTGAAGAAAAAGGTTTGCTAGAAGAATCACGCGGAGCTAGCATTGTTAACCTCGATGATGTTGACCTGCCACCTGCTATGATTAAGAAATCTGACGGTGCAACCCTCTACATCACACGTGACATTGCGACAGCTATCTACCGTGCTCGTACTTACAATTTTGTTAAAAATGTCTACGCAGTTGGTCAAGAACAATCCAACCACTTTAAACAGTTGAAAGCTGTCTTGAAGAAAATGGGATTTGCTTGGAGTGATGATATGGTTCACGTTGACTTTGGTCTTGTAACCAAAAATCGCCAAAAGCTCTCTACTCGTAAGGGAAATATCATCCTGCTCGAACCTACCCTTCAGGAAGCTATCAGCCGTGCCAAAGCTCAAATCGAAGCGAAAAATCCTGACCTCGAAAACAAGGATCAAATCGCCCAAGCTGTTGGGGTTGGAGCTGTCAAATTCTACGATCTGAAGACTGACCGTCGAAATGGTTATGACTTTGATTTGGAAGCAATGGTTTCCTTTGAAGGTGAGACTGGTCCATATATCCAATACGCTTACGCACGTATTCAGTCTCTACTTAGAAAAGCAGACTTCCAACCAAATGCTCAAGCAAGTTACAGTCTAAATGATGCTGAAAGCTGGGAAATTATCAAACTTCTCCAAGACTTTGCCCGTGTCATCAAACGCGCATCTGTTAACTATGATCCATCGCTCATTGCCAAGTATGCAATCAGCTTGGCTCAAGCCTTCAATAAATACTATGCCCACACTCGTATCTTGGATGAAAGTCCAGAGCGTGACAGCCGTCTAGCCCTCAGCTATGCAACAGCTGTTGTTCTCAAAGAAGCCCTTCGTTTGCTTGGAGTAGAAGCACCAGAGAAGATGTAAATCGCCAAAGTTACTTGATTGCAAAACAATCTAAGTGACTAACGCCAAATCCTATACGGACTTTTCAGTTAAAGGTCAAGACCGTCTTGTTTTATCTGTCGGATACCTGTTCCGCTAGTCTAATCACTTAGTTGAAAAGCGAAAATTTCTTTCGCTTTTCTTATGCCTTCAATTTTTTATCAAATCAGGAGAGATTTTATGAGCCAGTATGCTTATATCTTAGTTCTTATCAGTCTTGTCGTTCTTTTTCTTATCAATAAATACGAAAAGGAAAAACTTCAACAACTCCTTCAGGAACAGCTTTTGAAAGACGAAGCTTTCAAAACAGACATACGCGAAAGGATCCAAACAACGGAAAATATCAATGATGTGATTGACTACATCAATAAAGGTTACCGTTTGGGAATCCTGCTTTCTAAGGAAATCACTGAGCAACTGAAATAAGGGAATCCGAGAAGCTTTTTTCTCGGATTTTTTACTCTCATCAATCCCATTTCCTTGTGATAATCATATCTTTCATATGATTTTTCTGAAATTTTCTAAATTTTTCAAAAATTCTCTTGCATTTTTCATAAGTTTCTTGTAGAATAGAACTTATCTATTCAGATTATTCTGAAAATTCAAAAACGGGAGGTTTTTATGTCACAAGTTACTTCATCACACCAATCTACCTGGACAAGCAAGCTGAAAGCAATGGGACCCGGGATCCTAATGGCTTCTGCTGCCGTTGGAGGTTCTCACATCGTATCCTCCACTCAAGCTGGCGGTTCTTATGGATGGTCTCTGCTTCTCTTGGTCATCTTAGCCAATGTTTTTAAATATCCATTTTTCCGTTTTGGTGCTGAATACACAGCAGATACTGGAAAGACCTTGGTTGAAGGCTATGCAGAAAAAGGAAAACTCTATCTCTGGATTTTCTTTATCCTCAATGTCTTTTCTGCCTTGGTCAATACTGCCGGTGTCGCCATCCTCTGTTCAGCTATCATCGCTAGCGCCTTTCCAATGATTGGTCTTAGTATCACTCAATGGTCTCTTATCCTTGTTGCTGTCATTTGGGCCATGCTGCTCTTTGGTGGCTACAAACTATTGGATGGTATGGCCAAATGGATCATGTCTGCCTTGACTATTGCAACTGTTCTTGCCGTCATCATTGCTGCCGTTAAGCACCCAGAATACAGCTCTGATTTTATCGAGAAAACACCTTGGCAAATGGCGGCCCTCCCCTTTATCGTTTCCCTTCTAGGCTGGATGCCTGCCCCTATTGAAATCTCAGCTATCAACTCACTTTGGTCAGCCGAAAAGAAAAAGACCGTCGACTTTAATACAGAGGATGCTCTTTTCGACTTTAACGTTGGCTACATTGGAACAGCTATCCTAGCTGTATTCTTTGTGGCACTAGGAGCACTCATTCAGTATCCTACAGGTCAAGCAGTTGAAGCTGCTTCTGCCAAATACATCTCGCAATTTGTGGGCATGTACGCTTCTGTCCTTGGCGAATGGTCTCGATATTTGATTACCTTCATCGCTTTCCTCTGTATCTTTGGAACAGTGATTACTGTCATCGATGGCTATTCACGTGTCAATCAGGCATCCCTTCAACTCTTGGCAAATCAAAAAGAGGATAATCGTAAATCTTTGAACATCTGGATGACCATCACAGCTATCATCGGTATCGTCATCATCAAGTTCTTTGCCGGTCAAGTTTCAACCATGCTCCGCTTTGCCATGATTGGATCTTTTCTTACAACACCATTCTTTGCCCTTTTGAACTATGTGTTGGTCACAGGTGAAAATAAAAATCTTCCTTCTTGGTTGAAACTCCTCGCTATCGCAGGATTGATTTTCCTCTTTGGATTTGCCATCTTCTTTATCTATGCACTTGCCATCGGAAAAGCAGGTTAGTTCACAAAGCAGCACCCTCGTCTGGGTGCTTTTTTCTGCATTCAAAAGGCAGTTGAGAAAATCCAACTGCCTACTTGAACGATTCTAACTTTCTGAGTCCAATCCATATAAGTCCGCGATAATCGCTGCGACCTTTTTAATATCTCCCAGCATTCCTCTCATTTCAAAGTCAGCCAATACAGGGAAACCAAAGCGCTGGCTGTACTGCTTGGCAGTCAGACAGTATTGGTTATTAAAATTGCGATTACCAGAGCCCACTACACCAAAACACTTACTGGCATTGTCTCCATAGGCGATAAAATCACCCACTGGAGTCGTTAAAATCTCAACATCGCCGTTATCGACACCATTTCCACCTTCTAGATAAGTTGGTAAAAAGGCGACATAAGGATGATCCATTTCAAAGAATTCTTGACCTTCCTTGACTAGATCCTTGATATGGATCTTTTGTACCTCAATCCCTTCGTACTGAGACAGGAGATAGTCCTTGAGTCGAGTTACAAAACTCTCTGTATTCCCACTCAAACTGATATACACTAAGGATATTTTTTTCATTTTGACCTCGATTTTTATGTTTACGATATAAAAAGAACTAACAAGATTGTAACTTGATAGTTCCCTTTTGTCAATACTTAGGCAGCTTCTTCTGTTTCGACTTCCTCAGCCAAATCTTTTTGTTGACGCCACATCTTGTAAAAGACAATGGCAAGGAAGAGGACATTGATAACAACAAATAAAATCGTTGTTCCCTTTCCAAGGACTTCTGTTCCTAGTCGCAAAGTTTCATCACGGATAGCTTGTACAGCATCTTGCATACCCATATAAGTATAAATCGAACCAACAATGGCAAGCAAAACATAAGCAATGTAAGCATAATTTGCATATTGCAAATGATTACGAACCAAGAGCACAATACCTGCGACTACTAAAATCGTAGATAAAATAATCAAAACGATGTTAACAGTCGAATGCGATAATTCAGCTGTCTTATGTAGATAATTAATCGTATCCTCCAGCTGCTGAGCGCTAATGCCTTGTACTTGTGCTTGACTGGCACCTAGTGCTTCTTTACTAGGTACTGGACTTAGTATTCCAAACAAAGACATAGCTGAAATCAATGCTGATAGGACTAATAAAACCCAAAGATAAATAGGTTTCTTTTTCATAATTTTTCCTCCTTAAGGTATTTTGGACATTATAGCATTTTTTGCACGTAAATACAAGTTTTATAGGGAACTTTCGACTTGTTTGCGGTAAGCTTTTGGTGATTTTCCGCACAATTTACGGAAAACCTTGTAGAAATATCCAACATTGCTGTAACCAACAGCATAGCAAACATCTTCAATACTATCATTGGTTGAAAGCAAGAGCTGTTGCGCTGCCTTAATCCGCTGTTTGTTGAGCAATTCTGCGAAGGTTGAGTTGGTTTCTCGCTTGATTAACTGACCGAGGTAGACAGGATTGATAAAGAGATCCTTGCTGATATCCTTAAGCGAGAGCTCTTTCTGATAATCACGCCCGATGACTTCAAGAACACTCACCACATTTTCATTCATGCGGTACTGGCCAAAGAATTTGGTCAAGGTTTCTTTGATATAGGCAACCAATTCTTCAAAGGAGTTAATGGCATGGATGTCTTTGACAATCTCGGTCATATCATCCGCTTTTAAGTGCTCAAACAAGTGGAAGACATCCATGACAAACTGAGTAAAGAGTTGTTTGGTGATGGCCACGCGCGGAGTATTCTCCAAAACGACCTTCTCGAGCAGGGTTAATTCCTCGATGATTTGATTGATATTTCCTTGGATAATCACGCGATAAATCGGTTCATAATAAGCAAATAAACTCTCGGATTTTTCTAGATTGACTGAACCGTAAAAGAGGGCTTTTTCAGCGTTGATCTTCCATTTTTCAAAGGCTTGTTGGTAGGGTGCTTCAAAAGGCGTTACTACGATTCCATCTAGTGGTTGATCAGAGATAAAAATCTGCCAGTCTTGACCTAAAACATAGTAAGGAACAGTGAAAGATCCTTGTTTTTCCTTTGAAAGACCTATCCACCAGCTGTCTTTACCTGCTAAATAGTTGGTAAATCCCTCTTCATCCAATTCTTGGCTGAGAGTTTGGCTTTGCTCCACCTTTTCCTGAAGCTGTCTCGCAATTTTTTCTAATAGATGACTCAACTCCACCTTATCCACTGGCTTGACCAGATAATCCACGACACTAAGGTTCATGGCTTTTTTGACGTAGTCAAACTCCTGATAGCCAGACAGCAAGATATAATAGGTATCTGGAAGTAGCTCTTTCATTTCCCTAATCATCTCAAGCCCTGTCTTATCTGGCATATTGACATCGGAAATGATCACATCTACTGGATTTTCCTTGACATAATCTAAAGCATCATCTGCGTGATTAGCTGTTGCGACGACTTGCATATCCCATTTTTCAAAGGGGATTAATCGCTTGAGCCCCTCTGTCACCATATACTCGTCGTCTACTAATAAAACTTTATACATTTCCCTTCCTTTCTATTCATTTTGAATAGTAATACGGTAACGAACACCTTCTTGCTCAGCTGACTCTACACTGATTTGGTAGCGATCCCCAAAATAGAGGACAAAACGTTCGTGTACATTGACTATTCCAATTGATTGTCGCTCTCCGCTATAGCTTGCCTCGTGCTCAAAACTTCTCTGAGTTAGTTTTTCTTGCAAGCTAGCTAGTTTCTCAGCAGTCATCCCGCGACCATTGTCTACCACTAGGATTTCAACAAAACCTTGGCCCTTCAAAACCTTGATACTGATCACATTGTCTGTTCGGCGATGGTCAATACCGTGGGCAAAGTAGTTTTCGACCAATGGTTGAAGCGTAAACTTGGGAATCTTCATATTTTCTAATTCTGGCGTAATCTTAAAACCATAGGCAACTGACTTTGGATAACGCACCATACAGAGATAGCTGTATTTGCGACAAAATTCTAATTCTTGTTTCAGCGTCGTTTCCCGCTCGTTGGAGATATTATTGCGTAGTAAACTGCTAAATTCATAGATAATATCCGCCAGTTCATCTTGGCTTTCCATGACGGCATACATGCGCAGAAACTCTAAGGTATTGTACATAAAGTGAGGATTGATTTGAGCTTGCAGGGCTCGCATATTGGCATCTTTTTGACTGAGCTCTAGCTGGTAAATATCGTGGATATTCTTTTCCAGTCGATCCAACATATCATTGGTGGTTTCTGCGATGAGGAGCAACTCCTGATCTTTTTCAGAAGTATCGATGCGAAGTCCCTCTTCTCCTTGAGCAATCACCTCGATAGAATCTACTAAATCTACGACCTGCCTTTGGTAATTGGAGAAGGTCTGCCTCAAGGTCACATATAAAATAATAATAAAGAGAACACTCAAACCAACAATGACAGCAGAACTGGTCAAAGTGCCCTTAAGAACAAAATCCTTAGGAACTGCTGATTGGACTTGATAGCCATGTGATGTCAAACCAACAATCCAATTTTCCCGTTCAGCTACTACATTTTCCCCTATATGAAACAATTCAGTATCAAAAGGTGAAGTGATCGTCACGGCCACAGGAATCAGACCGCGAGTATTATCAATTGCTTGGTAAAGTACATCCTGCGATAAAGAAATGTAGATAACACCTAGCGACTGATCGGAGTTAGGATCAAGTACTGGTATGGCAAAACTATTGGCTGCTGGTTTGAAATCCTCAGCAAGAATTTTCTCTCCGCTACGTTTTTCTCTAGTAGAAACGTAGACTTCCTTGTAGTCTTGCAAAACAATTGCAACACCTGTCACAAAGCCATTTCTTACATACAAATCATCAATGTTTTCATACAAGGATACTGAGACATAAGGAGACGCTTTACGTTGCAACAGCCAGTAAAAATAATCCGATGTACTCAGACTAAAATACTTGTAAATCCCTTCAATCCGTGCTCGATTTTCAACCAGTTCCTGCGCTAGCTGAGTCGACTCTCTGTGGTAATATTCAATCTCACTCACTGTTCGAGTCGTTACACGTTGAGCTACTCGCTGGGCTTCTTTTTCACGGGAACTCCAGTCAGCATAGGAGAGCATGACCGCAAAGCTTGCAATGATGACAATCATCACCAAGGTATAGATGCGCAAGAGCGAGTGGAGCCAGAACGGCTTCATTTTATTTTGTCGCCAATTTTTCATGGATACTTTCATATACGGGTTCCAACATATCACTGATAAAGAAATGCCACACACCAATTCCTACAAAAAAGAGGAGGGCAGGCATATAGTAACCAATTCCTACAAGCATGACCGTACCAAATAAAACCTTGGCAATTGCCGGCAAATTCATAAAAATTCCGATAAGAGCGAGTTTTACAGTATTTCGATAAGAGAGCTCATAGTGAACTTGGAGTTTCAATGAAACGGTATAAGCCAAAAAAACAAAGGCAACAACAAGGATATTGAGAAAGGTTGCCAAGAGATGGAAGATAGTCTGATGGGACAATTGAACCAAAAGGTACAAACCATAGACTAAGACTAGATCTACAAGTACAAAACTATAGAAAGCTAGGTTGCTCTTGACAAAGTTACTCTTATACAATTCCCAAGCTTCTTTCAAACTATAAGCTCGATAAGTATAACCGTGCTCCGCATATAAACTCATAAGAGTTGCACTAGCTGGTGCCAAACCAAAGACCACACCCCCTGCTAGTGTCAATAACCAGAAAAAAGCTGTCGCAATCATTCCTAAAAAGAAACGATTAAAGACGAATTCTAGAAACTTTCCCATAACATCCTCCTTAAAACAACTATGTAACTATTATATCATATTTCAAACGTTTTCAAAAACATAGAGCTCCCATTTACAATCCTCTAAAAGCGTGATACAATTGATTTTGACAGTTTTATATAAGGAGATTCTCATGAAGAAAAATATCTTAACTACCCTCTTAGCCGTCGTTCTCTACTTCCTCTGTCTAGGAATCGGAGTATTACTTGGACACTTGGTTGACTCAACGGGCAATATGTTCTATGCGCCTGCCTTTTCTGCCCTTGTTGGAGGGAGCGTCTACATGTTTCTTCTGGTAAAAGTTCCTCGTTTTGGTGCCATTACCACTCTCGGATTCTTTATGGCTCTCTTTTTCCTAGCTAGTAAACACGGCGCTGGTGCCTTTCTACCAGGACTCGCCTGTGGTCTTGCAGCGGATGCTATCGCTCGCCTCGGCCACTATAAAGATCGAATCAAAAACACCCTCTCCTTCCTCGTCTTTGCTTTTAGCACAAGTGGTCCTATCTTCCTCATGTGGATCAGTCCCAAAGCTTATGAAGCAACTCTACTCGCTCGTGGAAAATCCCAAGAATACATCGACCGTATCATGGTCGCTCCCGAGTTAGACAAAATTTTTCTCTTTGTCGCAAGCATCCTTCTAGGTGCCTTGATTGGGGCTTTGCTTGGGCAGTTTCTAAGTCAAAAAATAGCCGATAAAAAAATATAATGTAAAAGCCCTGAAGACTAGCAATGCCTAGTTCCAGGGCCTTTTAAATATACAATCTTAGAATTCACTGTAGATAAATTCTTGAATATTCGAAAAATCGGTCACAAAACAGTAAGTCACAATGCTTAAGATAACCGTATAGAAAAATAGTGTCCACAAGATTAAACGCTGTGTGTTAGTTAGCTTGGTTTGCAAATTTGTAAAGTTCTTTTTCAACTTCCATCCATCCTTTCACTCCAACGTGCATCACGTCAAATAAAAAGTAATCATCATATTCTCTGTTTCCATAGTTTAGCACCGCTGCACCATAGCTTTTTGCGACATCTTCTATTTTTTTATAAGTTTTTTCCCGCATCTCTCTTGAGACACCTGTGTAGTCGTTCCATTTCCCGTTTACTGGGAAAATAATAACCTCAACTTCAATACCCAATTCCTTAGCAACTGTCAAGAAAAGTTCCATATCTGAATATTCTGGTGACTCCAGGTAGCTTAAATCTTTATTAGAATCTTTCAGCGATGCATAGCGATCTTTCAAGTAAGTATTGTAGTAGTTATTATCAACAGCATAGTCGTTGTTGTCTGTTTTCTTTTTGACCTCTTCCACAAACTGATCCGTCATTTTCTCCCAATCATAGTCTGGGGTTTTATCTCCTAGTGAAGGATAATCTGATTTGGCGTGTTTTTGATAAAAAGTCTGTTTGAGCTTAAAGGAATAAATCGCCTTATCTAACTCTAATAGTTTTTTATCAACAATGGTTCCTTTTCCATCTATGAAATAACTTTTATATTTTTTGTAGATGTCATTTTGTTGCTTGTTCCCCTTGGTAATCTCGATAATGCGATTGATTATTTTTTCTTTCGTTTCCTTACTAATCTTGTCATTATCTAGCATGTGGAAAATATGTTCCTGAGAAGCCTTGTTCAAAAAGGCATCTTGATGGGTCCCATCTTTTTCAAACCATTGAACCGACTCGACAATGGCCACTTTTCGCTTGGTCATAGCTCCTTCAATAGAGCCCAAGGTCGTAGCCTGAATGATGTTTTGAGAATAACTGGTCCCAATCTGCATGATATTAAAATCGTTGTAGTTAAAAATTTTATTGGGATGATAGTCTTCATTTATCGTTGCAACCAACTCAGATGACCCCAATAAAACCAGTGTGTTGGGAGTGATATTGCTTGTTAAAATATCTCTACTTTTATACTTTTCATACGAGGTACTATAGCGAATACTGTTATCCTTGACTTTATAATAATCATCAATCTTCTTGACATACGTCACATTTAAAAGGGCAAGCGTCGCAATTACGAGCACAAGCGATAGTAAAAATGCTTTTAATTTAATCATCTCGTTTTATCCCATCCCTTCGATCCGTCTAATCTCTTTTCAATCTCTTATCTCTTTAAAATCGTCAGTAAGATTTTATAGGGTTCACCTGAAAAGATAAAGAAACCAACCATAACCAAATTCATGGTCACAAACCAACTTAATAGCTTATACCATTTTTTGTTTTTATTTTTCTTATAAAAATTGCTTTTCTTTTGATACACTTCAAATCCAGCCATCAAGACACCATGGTAAAAACCATAGACAATGTAACTAACACTAAGACCATGCCAAAAACCCATGACCAACATATTGACCATATAGGCATAGGTTGCATTGTGTAGTCTATTTTTAAACCATTTTTTCCTGATAACCTGCATCAATACTCTTGAAAATACAAAATCTCTCAACCAGGTCGACAAGGTGATATGCCATCTGGTCCAAAAATCCTTGATATCGACACTCAAGAAAGGTTTGTTAAAGTTCATTGGTGTCTGAATACCTAGAATGTTACTACTTCCAACGGCCATTAGACTATAGCCTGCAAAGTCGAAGAACAGATACAAGGTATAGAGGTACATATATTTAATTGAGTAAACGACTGTGCCAGTATTATTTAGAGTGAGTAACATCTGGTAAACATAGGTTGATAAAACAACCTTGTAAAGAAGGCCTAGAACGATACGATACACACCGTCCCCTGCTAACTCTAGATACTCTTTTCGGGGCATGACCTCGTTTATCTCTTTTAAAAATCTCCTACTCCGATCAATCGGACCAGCACTAACTGTTGGGAAAAAGAGCAAAAACTGTAGATAATCTTTTACAGTGATTTTTTCTTTGATCAAGCCATCCGATATTTCTAGCATGATCTGAATGGTCTTAAAGGACATGTAAGAAATTCCAATAAAGGCCAACAAATGCAGAGAAGTCAAGGCAAAGACCTTATTGATTACTAAAGGAAGAATGGAAAGGAAAACCAGTGGTTTCAGCCTCTTTGCTTCTATCCTCTGTGCTAGAAAAACCAGAAAATATTGATAAACGACAAAGGCAAGCAAATAGACAATCATTGCTCGACTCTTACCATAGATAGCTCCTACAAATAAGAGGGAGAGCGTCAAAATATAGTAGTCCTTACGTTTTTCAAAAAAGTTTACCACAAAACCAATCAGTAAAACCACAAACAAGAGAAGGAAAAACTCATTCCCCTCAAAATAATTCATATCAACCGAACTCCTTTTTCATTTTCTCATCTCGCTTCAAGGTTTATCTTTCTAGTTTTTTCCTATCCTATCACCAGAGAGAGTTAGCTTTATCTATTATACCATAATTTAAAAACTTTAAATGCCCCTGTTGGCAGCTTACTAGAACAAAAAAGAGCCATTCGGCTCTTTTTATTTATGACTTAATTTTTTAGTCAAGAAATCTCCCAAGAACTGGATCGTAAAGATAATCAAGATGATAATGATGGTTGCTAAAACTGTCACATCGTGATTGAAACGGTTAAATCCATAAGCGATGGCTACGTTACCGATACCACCAGCTCCGACCGCACCAGCCATGGCTGTTTCCCCAACAAGGGAAATCAAGGTCACAGTCGTCACACGGATCAAATCTGGAAGACCTTCTGATAGATAAACCCCCACGATATCCCAGAAAGTCGCTCCACTAGCCTGCGCCGCTTCAATGACACCGCCATCTAGCTCAGCCAAGACGACCTGCACCTGACGGGCAAAGAAGGCAAAGACTGCAAAAGAAAGTGGAACAAGGGCTGCATTTGGACCAATACTAGTCTTGACGATCAAGTGAGAAAGTGGAGACAAGATTGCCAAGAGGATGATGAAGGGAACCGCACGGAAAATAGAGGTAATCTTGTCTAAAATCCAGAAGATAACCTTATTTTCCAAGACACCACCTGGCGCTGTCAAGACGAGGAAAAGACCTGCCACCAGCCCCAGGAACCCTCCGATGATGAAGGAAAGAACTGTCATATAAAGAGTTAGGTAAATGGCTGTTCCCCAGCCTGCTTGACCAGCCCAGCCCATTTTATAGACATTTGGTAAATAAGTTTGAATAAACTCTGTCATTTTACTGTCCTCCCTTCAATACTTTTAACTGGACACCCGCTTGGCGGATAGCTTCTTGAGCACCTGCTAGCGCTGCTTTTTCACCTGACAAGACCACAACCAATTCTCCGACTGGAGTGCCGTCGAGAATTTCGATATTTCCATAGAGGATATTAGCCGTTACTTGGTAATGTTTGTATAATTCATTCAAAAGTGGCTCGTCTGTCGAAGCCCCTGCATACTTGAGCTGCACTAAGATACTGTTTTCAGATAAGTGCTCTACGATTTCTTGCTTCTCAATCTTGACCATGGCTTCATCAATACCTGTAGCTGTTGAGATAAAGTCCTGGGTCAAAGGTTGTTTAGGGTCTGAGAAGATTTCAAGGACACTACCCTCTTCAATCAAACGGCCATCCTGCATGACTGCCACACGATTGGCGATATCCTTGACAATCTGCATTTCATGTGTAATCAAAACAACAGTCAAGCCTAATTTTTGGTTCAAATCTTGCAACAAGGCCAGAATTTGCTTGGTTGTCTTAGGGTCAAGGGCAGAGGTTGACTCATCTGAAATCAAGATTTTTGGATCATTGGCCAAGGCACGCGCAATGGCCACACGCTGTTTTTGTCCTCCAGATAGTTGTGAAGGGTAGTTTTCAGCACGATCCGCCAAACCAACCAAGTCTAACAATTTAGCTACTTTAGCTTTCTTTTCTTCCTTGCTGAGTCCAGAATGTTTGAGGGCAAAAGCCACATTTTCCTCTGCTGTTTTTTGACTCATGAGGTTGAAATGCTGGAAAATCATCCCGATATCTTGACGTTTGCGACGCAACTGCTCTGCCGTCAAGGTCACCTTGCCATCAAAAATCACATCGTCGTCAATGGTAATTTTTCCTGCAGATGGTTTTTGCAGGAGGTTAATCACCCGGACTAGAGTGGATTTTCCTGCTCCAGAATATCCTACGATTCCGTAGATATCCCCTTCTTGGATGTGAATGGTCACATCCTTGACCGCTGTGATGGTTCTCTTCTTCTGATGAAAAGTCACATCGATCTGATCTAACTTAATAATATCTCTACTCATAGCTTCTAATCAGCTCCTCTACTAATTCAATATGGGTGTAGTAATCGGCGATTCGCACGTTTTCATCTCCACCATGGTCTCGGCTATTGGCATTTCCTAGACCGAAGGCCACCATGGGTACCTCTAGGGCATCAAAGACCGTATGCATAGGCCCTGTCCCCGCTGTTGTCGGTAAGACTGAAACGCCCTGTGGATAGAATTTCTTGGCCAACTCGATCACATTGAGAATGGCTGGCGCACTCATATCGCTTCGATAGCTCATCTCTCCCAAGGTATAGTATAATTCTACCTTATCAAAGCCATTTTTGTCTAGCTGTTTCCGAATTTTTTCCAGAACATCATGCGGTTCTAGGCCAGGAACCAAACGAACCTCTAGCTTAGCACTGGCTTCTGCTGGCAAAATCGTTTTAACCCCTTGCCCTTGATAGCCTGACTGAATCCCTTCGATATTAAGGGCTGGCTCGAAAAAGAAACGTTTTAGAAAGGCTGCACGATCCTCTTGTAAGAGAGGCAATTCCAAGCCATAAATGCGACTGATTTCCTCAGGATTGCGTTGGGCGTAGGTATCCACCAAGGCTAGTTCTCGTTCATTTGGCTCTTGAACATCCTCGTACAAGCCTTCTACTAAGATACGGCCGTCAGCAGCTCGCAGACTACTTAAGGCCTGGATAAGATACCAAGGTGCTGACTCCACGACACCACCATAACTCGAGTGGATATCTACATCCGCACTTTTTACCTTGGCATCAAAGGTCACAATCCCTTTGTTTCCGCCAGAGATTTCCAGCTGCTCCAAGGCGTTCTTTGTACCTTGTTCCCATACCAACAAATCCGCCCCACGAAGTTTGTCTGCGTGTTTCTCTAAATACTTATCTAGATCCATGGAAGCAGACTCCTCTGCCCCTTCCATGATAAAGCTAATATTGACAGGTAGGTCATCATGGTGTTGCATGTATTTTCTCAAAGCACTCAAACGAGCTGTGATGTGGCCTTTGTCGTCGTCAACTCCACGCCCATACATAAAGCCATTGCGCACAGAAAGGGTAAAAGGATCCTCTGTCCACACCTGGTCACCATCCGCTGGCACGGTGTCATAGTGGTTATAGAAGATCAAGGTCTTAGCATCTGGACGCGAACTCTTGAAATGCGCCATGACAAAGGGAGCCGTATAAGTCTCATCAATCTCTACTTCAGCCCCTACGCGCTTGAAAATCTCACCCAGATAGTTTGCGACTTCCTTAAGTCCAACCTGCTGGGCAAAGACTGATTTCTTGGAAATTAAGGTGCGCAAGACTTCAAAATAATGTTGAGCTACATGATCCTTTTCAAATTTTTCAATCTGTTCTTGTTCACTAGGAAAAACCATATTCTCTCTACCTTTCTATGAACGTATAGTCTTCTTTACAATCCATGCTCTAGACAAAAGTAAGAGGTGGAAACTCTCTCCCACCTCCCTGTGTCTTATTACCAAACTGGTTGGTCCAAACCGTCTGATGTTTCTTCGATAACTTTTTTCACTTCATCAGTGTGGTAAGCTGCGATAATTTTCTTGATGGCATCAGCCTTAGGTGATGATTCCCAATCTTTTTTCGCAACGATGATGTTGTACCATTGTTTTGAGTTTTCATCAGCTTGTTCTTTGAAGAGTGCTTTTTTGTAGTCCAATTTTGCTTCTGTAACGAAGGTATTGTTTACAACGGCAGCGTCAACTGATGACAATGAACGAGCTGTTTGGCTAGCGTCCAATTCAGTAATCTTCAAGTTCTTTGGATTTTCTTTGATGTTTGCGATAGTAGCAAGTTCAGTTCCAGAAACATCCAATTTAATCAAACCAGCTGATTGAAGCAAGTAAAGCGCACGGCTTTCGTTTGTTGCATCGTTTGGTACAGCGATTTCACCGTTATCTGGGATTTCTTCCACTTTAGTGTACTTGTTTTCTTCTCCATTTTTACCTGAGTAAAGGCGGATTGGTGAGATGTAGGTATCTGCAATCGCTACAAGGTCTTTCCCGTTTTCTTTGTTCCAGTTGTTCAAGAAGTTGTAGTGTTGGAAAGCGTTCAAGTCTACTTCGCCATCAGCAGTTGCCTTGTTTGGTTGAGAGTAGTCAGTGAACTCTGTGAATTCCAATTTAATACCATCTTTTTTAACCAATTCTTGGATTTTATCCCAACGTTTTTCTTCAGAACCGCTACGGTTAACTGTTGCTATTTTAACAACTGTTTCATTGTCCGCTTTCTTTTCTGAATTTCCGCAAGCTGCAAGAGCCAAACCTGCGACTGTAGCGATAGCTGCTACACCGAGCCATTTTTTGATTTTCATGATTCTATCTCCTTTAAAAATAATACCGTAATAGTATCTCATACTTTATTTGATTTCGCAAATTGTTATTAGATAGGCAGACATATAGTTTAAAACTATATGTTTAAAAATTGAGAAATCATCCGCCTTTCTCAGACTGGATGATTTCATACGACTATTTAATATCAGCTTCTGCTGGGAGGTAAGTGTCTCCGAAGAACTGTTTAGACAATTTTTCAAGAGTTCCGTCTTTGTAGAGTTCTTGGATACGTTTGTCTACAAATGATTTCAACTCATCTTGACCTTTAGCAAGAAGCGGGTAAACGTAAGGTTGTTGGTCGCTTGGAAGCTCAATCACTTTCAAGTTGTCCAAACCTTGATTTTTGATAACTGTCTCCACACCAATTTTATCAAAAATCTTGTAGTCAAACTGACCATCGCTCAAACGAGACATGATTTGCTGGAAATCAGCCTTGGTGTAGTTAAGAACCGTTGGGTTGTCTGCGTGTTGTTTGTTATAGTCTTCCAGTTGTTTAGCTGTTGTTGTTCCTTGAACGACTTCAGTAGATTTTCCACCAATATCATCGAGAGACTTAATACTGTTATCGTCTTTCTTTACAACGAGAACGTTAGGATTTTTAGCAGTTGGAGCTGCATAAAGGTATTTTTCAGCACGTTCTTTGGTATAGCTGATATTGTTCACAGCCATTTGGTAGCGATCAGCGTCAAGGCCCGCAAAGACACCTGACCACTCTGTCTTTTCAAACTTGACATCGTATTTGTCAGAGTCTTTAAAGATAGCACGAACTACTTCAATCTCATAACCAGTCAACTCACCGTTGTCTTCATAGTTAAATGGTTTTGGTGAAGCGTTGGTCGCTACAACAATTTCTTTCTTACCAGGTGTTGCTGCTTCGCTAGATGCGCTATCTTTCTTATCTCCACCTGAGCAAGCTGCTAGCACACCTGCGGCAACGAGCCCTAAGGCAGCAAGAGATGAATATTTGACGATTTTTTTCATGTCATTTCCTCCAAAATAGAATACTGTACTATCTTAACAGAAAAAAATTTTTTTCGCCATTATATGATACCTATCTCGGTGATAGATTTTTCTTATGGCTGATTAAAAGACCAGACGCAAGACTGCAATCAAGACAACTCCAAAGAGAACTGTGCCGACTAAATTGCGATAGCGAAAGGCTACAAATGCCGTTGGAAAGACTGCTAAAAAGTCTAGCCATTTGATTTGAGGAAAGCTTCCAACCTTACCTGTCACTACGCTTGAAAGGATCAAGGCAAAGATAATAGAAACAGGCAAAAACTTCAAAAATCGCTCTACGATAGCTGGCAAACCCTTGTACTTAACCAAGATGAAAGGAATCATACGGGGAATCCAAGTTACTAGACCTGAAAAGATAACGGCTAATAAAAGATACTTACTGACCATCTAAGACCACCCCCATGGTACAACCTAGCAAAGTCGCAAAAAGAACAGCTAGCGACTGAGACACTGCTGTCAAGAGGAAAAAGAAAGACACCGCAACAACTGCTAGGATCAGCAGCAGATTGCGGCCAGAAACCCGTCTTTGCATAATCTGAAATTGCGAAGTAAAAATCCCGATAAACATCCCAACAAGGGCAAAGTCCAAGCCAAAGACTTCAGGATTTGGAAGAAGACCACCTAAAGCGGTTCCCACCACTGTTCCAATAAACCAGGCTACATAACTGTTGAGATTGTTCCCATGCATCCACATAGGATTGACCTTGTCTGTATGGGCTAATTCTCCCATCAAAACCCCGTAAGTCTCATCTGTCAAGAGGCTAGACATACCGATATTTTGCCAGAGGCTAGTATGACGGAAATAAGTCGACGCATGCAGACTCAACAAGAAGAGACGCAAGTTGATCAAAAAGACCGTCATGGCAATGGCCGCCACAGGCGCTTGGACCGCAATCAATGCCAACATGGCAAACTGGGCACTCCCAGCATAAACAAATAGGCTCATCAGGCCCATCTCAACAGGTGTCACATGGGGAGCGCCGATAATCCCGCAAGCTAGACCGATACTAACATAGCCAAGGGCAGTCGGCATAGCCGCCTGAACACCCTCCCAAAATCCTTTTTCTTTCATCTCTCTCCTCTTATTTTTTTCGTTTGAGGCTGTTCATGGTCACAGCCACAGCAAGGAATATTATAACACATTCAAAGAAGAGAAAAAAGTTTAGAGTTTGAAACTTAGAGCTAGTAAAAAATGCTGAAATCCCATGAGTGTTATTAATGCATCCTAAACTGATCCACCCGAATAGTATACTTTTTATCTTCAATTTCTTTAACATCTTCGTCTTCTGTCGGATAAACATCGATCCAAAATTCTCTACTTTGTCCTTTCAACTTGACTTTATAGCGATAGCCGTCATCGTATAGTCCTACCGTCTCGGTAGTTACAGATTGAAAATTCGGAAGAGCTTCAATTTCTTTTTTTATAGTATGGGATAGATTGTTGAGCACTACATATTGCTCCCCTTTTGAAGCTACAGGAATATGAGCTGTCGCTTCTTCCAAGCGATGCGATTTTGAAAATGTGAATCTTGCTCGACCTGTATAACCATTCAAAGCAATATTTTCGTAATCATAGAAAAGGCGACCTGTTTTATAGAAATAAGGGTCTTCAGCACGCCAAGTATCTCGATAGGCCATCTCTGTTTCCTCCACTACTTCGCTAGCCTCTCCAAACACTTCTTCAAAGGATTTAAGGGACATATTGAATGAAAGGGATTCAAACAAAACCAGTTGTGTCTTTTTAAAATTCTGGCAAGCTGTTAAAAGCAGGAAAAGAGCTCCTAGAGCAAGCAGACTGTTTATTATTTTGTTTCTCATATACCTACTATACTAAAAAAATCTCAGACTGACAAACTTTGATAGAGTGGGATTCCGTGATTAGATTTTAAAATTACTTTTTCATTTAAGGTAACAAGGAATTGAACAAGGACTATTAGTTAGATATTGGAGATAAGAAAAAGACTGGAGCGCCAGCCTTATCGTATGAACAAAAATTAAATCAAAGTTCCCTACTAAATGCTCTCACGAATATTCAAGAGCATGACAAATGCGGTTAGGAGTAATAGCAATAGAATAAAGCTGACCGCTAGGGTCCCAAAACTTGTAGCAATCGTAACGAAAACGATTGTGAATAGACTTGGTAAAACAACCGTAATAGCACCAATAGAGGATTGAACCGCTCCCATTGACTCCTCAGGTATTTGTTTAAAGACGAGTTCTTGCAATCTAGGAGAGAGTATACCTGCGATGAAGGCATCCAAGGAGCTGAAAAGCAGAATCAAGCCAAAATGAACTGTGGCAAATCCTACTAAAAGGAATAACTGGATGACAACTGAGGCATATAGAGCCATTTTTATAGAAATCGTATTTTTCAGATAACCACTTACAAGACTTCCGACAATAAGTGCTGACAATTCTAGTGTTGATAACAAAGCGAGTGATTGACCAGTTTGTAAATTCAAAAACGGTTGATTCCTTAAAAAAAGAGTCGAAATAGGAACAGTGACATTAATCACTGCTTGGCTGATAGAGACGATAAATAAAATGAAGATCACTCTATCCATATTCCAGATCAATTTCGATGATTGGAACAAATGCTGGCAAAACGATTTTACAGAAAGACCTTCTTGATAGCTAATTGTTTTTTCAACTTTCAAAAGATCATTTTTTATGAAGAGAATACCTACAAATGCTATCAGAAACGTAAGAGCGTTTAGCAAGGAAATGAACTGAATGGAAAGAATTCCTAGTAAAATCCCTCCTAGAATATTACTGATTGTCCGAACTAAACTAGCTGTTGATTGTTTAAAGCCAATGGCTTCTGTCAGATGTTCTTTCCCAATGATTCTTATAAAAATAGGAGTTAGCATGGCTCCTGAAAAATAACTCAATGTATCCGACAAGAGGTTCATCAAACAAATAAAGAATACGAGCCATAAGGAAAAGGACTGCCCTGAAAGCGAAAGTGCCACTATAGAATAAAGTACAAATTTGACAAAACTAATAACCGTATACTTTAGAACGCGATGATGTTGAAAGTCAGCCAAAACTCCCATAAAGATTTGCAGAACTTGAGGAACAGTCTCTGAAATCGTGATGAGTAAAATTGCCAAGGGGGCAAACGAAGCATCTGCCACATAATTCAAAAAAGCAAGATAAAAAATCGTATCCCCAACCGTTGAAATCCACTGGTTGATGGTTAATTGCCTAAAATCTCTATTTTGAATAAATACTTTCATCGCAACTCCTTTTTAGTCCAAATGGGAAATTTTCCCCCGCAAGATAGACCGGTATTATTGAGCACCCAAAATTACAGCAACGGTAAAATTTGACCAATGCCATTGTAGACTATGTGAAGTCCAATAGGCCAATAAATCGACTTTGTCACTCTAAATAAGACTGCAAATATGAGACCGCCACCCATATAGAAGACAAAGTCTGTCAAGATCCATCCATGACTACTAATGTGCAAGATTCCAAATAATATAGCTGATCCGAGTACATCCAGTCCCCATTTCTTCCCTTTTTCCAGAGCAGTCATCACCAATCCACGATAAATCATTTCTTCAAAAATGGGACCTGCAATTACAGGATAGAAAAAATACATCAAAAATGCCGTAGCTCCTTTAAAATTTGGAGCAGCAAGTTGATAAGCAATTTCATTTTTGGTAGATGGGAAAAGATAAAATGTGACGAAATTCCAAACAACAAAAGCAAGCAGAGCTAAAAAGGAATAGAAAAGATAGGATCCTTTAAACTTTCTACTGTTGATTTTCTGCCATTTCCCCGACCAAATCATAGCAATAAGAGCAAATAAAACCACAAGAAAATTCAACAGCATATCCGACAGATAATAGGCAAAGTCAGATAGACCAGTAACAAGGTCGCTGCGTAAAACCAGACCACTGAACTCCTGGTCAGCAATGACAAGTAAAATAGCTATAAAAAAGTAGTAGTTAGAAATTATCTTTTTCATATTTCACCTTTCTAAAATCCAAATACCAATAAGCTGACGATAATTAAAAAGCTATTCCACAAGATGTGGAGTGCCATTGACCAATAAATTGAACGTGTATAACGAAAGAGCATACAGAGTAGCAGACCTGCTCCTGCATAAACGATGAAGTCTGTTAACACCCATCCATATTGCAAGACATGGATAAGACTAAAAAGAGTAGAGGAAACTATGACATCAACATAGTATGTTTTAAATTTAACTAGAGCTGTCATCAGAAGACCACGAAAGACCAACTCTTCAACTACCGGAGCAATGAGACTGCTATAGAGAATACGTGTTACAAAGTAACTAATTCCTGTTAAATTAGCTGCTTCTTTCACTATTGCACTCCCATTTTGCGTGCTGGGAAAGATCCGAGTCGTTATATTTACCCACAAAAACATCAATATAAAGGAAAGAAAGAAGATACCCAGATAGGACCAACGAAACTCGAATCGACCGTACTCTTTCCAACGTTGACTCTTTACAAGAACCACAGTAGCAACAATTCCCTCAATTACTATCAATAAAATTTGAATCCCATAAAATCCCAAATCAGATAACTGGCTCACTGAGTCTAATTTTGCTACAAGATTAAAAATCAAGTAATAGGACACAAGCACCAAAATGGTCCCTAGATAAAATTTCGTTTCTTTCTCTTTCATAGTTGATCCTTTTAAGTTTTATTTACGTCGCCTTTCAGCCAAACCTACCCAGAGTCCTTTCATCCAATCAAAAGCTCCGTAAGGGCTTGGTCCAATACCACAAACTGACTCGGGAATTTTTATGTTATAGCCAGTGTTCTCTTTTGCTAATTAGGATTATTGAAAAACTCTAAAACAACAAGGGGAGAATCTGCCCAATGCCGTTGTAAACTATATGCAGTCCAATAGGCCAATAAATGGACTTTGTTGCTCTAAATAAGACTGCAAATATGAGACCGCCACCCATATATACGAAAAAGTCTGTCAATACCCAACCGTGATTACTAATATGCAAGATCCCGAATAAAGCAGCCGAACCAAGCACATCCAGTCCCCATTTCTTCCCTTTTTCCAGAGCGGTCATCACCAATCCACGATAAATCATCTCTTCAAAAATGGGACCTGCAATCACAGGATAGGGAAAATACATCAAAAATGCTGTAGCCCCTGTAAAAGTAGGAGCGTAATGTTGATAAGAAATTGTATTTCTAGTAGGTGGAAAAAGAGAAAAGGTAACTCTATTCCAAAGGAATAGTAGAAGAAAAGCTAAGACACAATAAAACAAATAAGACCAGCGAAACTTCTTACTGTTAATTCCCTGCCATTTCCCTGATTGAATCATGACAATAATAGCAAGCAGAACCACAAGAAAATGCAATATCATAATCGATAGATAATATTCAAAGTCAGATAAACCCACAGCAAACTCGCTGTGTAATACCAGACGAATGAAGAACTGCTCAGCAATTACAATTAGAAAAGCTATAATAAAGTAGTGGCGTTAGATTATCTTTTTCATTCTATTTTCTCCTATACTATGAAATAATGATAGTATAACACGGAAATCACCACATTTTAGAAAATCGCATATTTGACATTTTTTCTCATAGAAATCTCTCATTTGCAATAGTGGACTAATCGATAAGCTCTTTATATTGCTGTAAGCGTAGTTCAAAAAGAGCTGTTAATTGTGGATTTTCTAATACTTGTAGAGATTGGATAAAGTCTTCAATCTCTTTTTGATTACTTCCCTTGGTTTGAAGGAAAATGCTCATCTTCTTTAAAAACTGCCACAATAATTTCTCAAAAACATCGTATGGACGGAGCATGCTCTCCAACTCGGCTTCAAAGATTGGGATATAGGAAAAAAGTTTGCGTTCCATGAGCTCTGAGATAATATTTAACAGCCCTTGTTTCATATACAGTCTATTGTGTGCCAATTCTTTAAATTCCTTTGATTTTTCAAGTAAAGAGGTTGATAAAAAGATTAGGTCCTGATTACTCAAGAAGGGCATGGTATTGCAAAAAAGATAGAGTTCAAACCAGGTCCAAGACTCGATAGCATAAAGGTAGGTGGTCAAAAACTCGCTATCCTCCTCTGCTAGCGGATAGTTTTTATCCAAGGAATGGATAGCATCTTTGATCACGATGGCATTCAAACGACGATAGGTCTGCGCCATCTGTTCTTGTTCGACTTCCTCCAACAGTTGCTCTAAACCCGCTATATCTTGATGAGCAAAACGATCCACAACCTTTCGGCCAAATCGCATGTGTGGGGATTCCTGGTAATTATTAAGCTTGTGTCCAAACTCATCGAAGGTCACATTTATCCCTTGGATAGCTAGTATCAGTTTATCCGCAGACAGCATAGACTGCCCTAGTTCAAACTTAGATAGCTGGGATGCTGTTAGACCCTCACAAGCCACATCTGACTGCTTGAGCTTTCTCGCCAGCCGCAATTCCTTGTAAAATTCTCCCAATTCCATTCTCTCAATCATCTGACCACCTCCTAATTTTTACATATTATATCATCATTTTTACGGTTGTGTCAAAATATTCTGACATTTTTCGGAGTTAAAAAGCCAGCCTCTAGCTGACTCTTTATTCCATAGTATCAAAGGCGAGGCTTGGTTTGGCATTGAGGCCCAAACCTGCGAAGTTTTCTTTGTTCCACTCGCTGACGCTGGCATAGGCAATCATTCCTGCATTGTCTCCACAGAGACGCAGGGGGGGAATGATGACCTTGACATCTGTAATTTCGGCTGCTAGGCGTTCTCTAAGACCTTTATTGGCCGCCACACCACCTGCGACAACAAGGGTTTTAACAGGGTATTTATCTAGGGCTTTCTTGGTTTTAGTCATGAGAATGTCCATAACAGCTGCTTGGAAGGACGCACACAAGTCCTCTGTAGACAAGCTTTCTCCCTTTTGCTCAGCATTGTGGTGAAGATTGATAAAGGCAGACTTCAAACCTGAGAATGAAAACTCCAGATTATCTTCCTTAATCATAGCACGAGGGAAATCATACACATCCTGCCCTTTATGAGCTAGCTCGTCAATCTCACGACCAGCTGGATAGGTCAAGCCCATGACGCGGCCGACCTTGTCATAAGCCTCACCAACCGCATCATCCCGCGTTTCCCCAACAATCTTGTAATCGCCAGCCTCTGACACATAGACCAACTCGGTGTGTCCTCCGCTGACCAAGAGTGCCAACAAAGGAAACTCCAAAGGCTCGACACTTTGAGCTGCCATGAGGTGACCAGCCATGTGATTGACGGGGATAAGTGGCAGGCCATGCGCCCAAGCAAAGGCCTTGGCAGCTGACAAACCAACTAGCAGAGCTCCAACCAATCCTGGCCCATAAGTAACGGCAACGGCTGTCACATCTTCTTCTGTAATTCCTGCTTCTGCTAGCGCCTCCTCGATACAGGCTGTAATGACCTCGACATGGTGACGACTAGCCACTTCCGGCACTACGCCACCGAAACGTTTGTGACTCTCAATTTGACTAGCAATGACATTGGACAAGAGTTCATCGTCGTTTTTCAAGACGGCAACACTGGTCTCATCACAGGATGTCTCAAATGCTAAAATATATCTATCCTTCATCTATTTCTCTCTTCATGATGATGGCGTCCTCGACTGGGTCATGGTAATAGGACTTTCGCTCAGCGATGACCGCCATCTTTTCTTTCTTGTAAAATGCTTGCGCTCGATGATTTGACTTTCTGACTTCAAGGAAAATTTCCTTATCTGTCGGCAATGTTGCAAACAAGGCTGATGCAATTCCCTGACCCTGATAGGCTCCCTTGACAGCGATTTGCAGGACTTCTGCCTCAAAGAGATTCTCCTGCACAGCTAAAATACCTATCATTTCTGCTCCCTCATAAGCCAGAGCGTACCAAGTCTGGTCTTGGGACAGGTCTGCTTGGATTTGTTCCAGCGTCCAAGGACTGACTGGGTAAACATCTGCCATGACAGCGTAGATGGCTTGAGCCAGGTCAGGTTGCTGTTGAATTCGTTTGATTTCAATCATAGGCGTTTAATGTAAGATTCGCCAGACTCGGTGTGATTTTTAAGCCAATTTTCCTCAGCCTCAACTCGTTTGAGGTAATTTGGCACAAAGTCGTGCAAGGAGTCTGCTTCCTTATCCCAGGCCCAAAGAGCTAGATTAGCTGCATTTGGCAAGGTTTCTTGGTAGCTGGCTTGTGGTAGTTGTTCTTGGATTTGTTCCACAAAGGCTCCAACTTCTCCGAAAAAGGTTACCTGTTCAGCATCCTTGACCTGCTCTAGCACTTCCGCAAAGGACAGGTGTGCTTCTGGCATAACAGGTTTGGCATTTTCATAAAATCCTGCATAAACATTGTTGCGACGAGCATCCATCAAAGGAACCACCAAGCCTCCTTGTTGGCGTGGCACCAGAGCCAATAGGCTAGACATACCAACTAACTCAATGTTCAGGGTATGAGCCAAGGTCTTGGCAGTCGCCACCGCAATTCGCAAGCCCGTGTAGCTACCTGGTCCCTCTGCCACCACGATTCGATCCAAATCCTTGGGCGTCAGGTCCAGACTCGACATCAAAAAATCGATGGCAGGCATGAGGGTAATACTGTGATTCTTCTTAATATTAATAGTCGTCTCGGCAAGAACCTGCTTGTCCTCTAAAATAGCGAGAGACAGAGCCTTGCTGGACGTATCAAAAGCTAATACTTTCATAACACATTCCTATCTTTTTGTCTGTTTACTATTATACTACAAAAGCCAACGCATGGGAATTTTCTTTCTTCCCAAACAAAAAGCCCTGACACTTAGGCAAAGAGTATGGTACAAAAATTCAAAAAAATTTTACATTTTCCTATCTTTTCCGAATAGAAAAGTAACCAAGGCAATTGAAAGGATCTTCGTAAGAAATTTGGATAAGTCATGCTAGATAAAAGGCACATTTTTAGAAGGGTTAACTTTTTTCTCTTCTTCGGCTATAGCCTGCTCTATCTTCTAAATGATTTAAACATAACTAGGATCTCCTTACCAGTTGATTTATCGGTTTGCATTGTTTTCTTTTTATGTTTCAATTCGATTTTCGATGCGAGAAATCATCATCGTAACAATAAAGAGCTCATCTAAAAATAGAAAAATCCGCCCCATCTATCAAGACGAGGTGGATTTTCTTATATTAGATGAATAATTAAGTTTAAGCATTTAAACCGAAGTGAAAAACAAACCAGACAACATAGGTGACAAGAAGCAGAAATATAGAGTAGAGTGTTACAAAGGTCAGCTTCCAAAGGAATTTTGTTTTTCGGTGCTCTAGATATGTAAAAATAAGATTTCCTCCATAAACACAAGCTACAAAGACTACAAACATCAAGAGGCGAACCCCAATCGCAAATTCAAACAAACTAAACATCCTTAATCCTCCTTGTTTTAAAAGCTATAGGGAACGTTCCCATCTATAATTTTCCCCTTCTCCTTCCATTATAACACCTTATCGCTATCCGACCAAATCCTACCTGTCTTTTTACTCCTTCTTCCCCTCACGACTTTCTCATTTTCCGTCTTTTACTAATTTTTCATTTTGTGGTATAATTGAAATAATTGTAACGAATCAAGGTCAATCTAGACACAAAATGGAATGAAATCAAGCAAATCTCTACTAAAAGTTTGGAATAAGCTGACCTGTAAAATAGAAAGGAACTATATGATTTACAAAGTTTTTTATCAAGAAACAAAAGAACGTAGCCCACGTCGTGAAACAACACGCTCACTTTACCTAGACATCGATGCCAGCTCAGAACTTGAGGGCCGTATCGCTGCTCGCCAACTTGTCGAAGAAAACCGCCCAGAGTACAACATCGAATTCATCGAACTCTTGTCTGACAAATTGCTAGATTACGAAAAAGAAACTGGCGCTTTCGAAATCACGGAGTTCTAATATGGCCTACACTCTTAAACCTGAAGAAGTCGGCGTTTTTGCCATCGGTGGTCTGGGAGAAATCGGGAAAAACACTTACGGAATTGAATACCAAGACGAGATTATCATTGTCGATGCTGGGATTAAATTTCCAGAAGATGACTTGCTGGGTATCGACTATGTCATTCCTGATTACTCTTACATCGTGGACAATATCGACCACGTCAAGGCTGTCTTAATCACACACGGACACGAGGATCACATTGGTGGGATTCCCTTCCTGCTCAAGCAAGCAAATGTCCCTATCTACGCTGGACCACTTGCCTTAGCTTTGATCCGTGGAAAACTCGAAGAACACGGTCTCTTGCGCAACGCCAAACTTTACGAAATCAACCACAACACTGAGTTGACCTTTAAAAATCTCAAGGCAACTTTCTTTAGAACCACCCACTCTATTCCAGAGCCTTTGGGGATTGTCATTCATACCCCTCAAGGAAAAATCGTCTGTACGGGTGACTTTAAGTTTGACTTTACTCCAGTTGGAGAACCTGCAGACCTGCACCGTATGGCTGCCCTTGGGGAGGAAGGTGTGCTCTGTCTCCTCTCTGACTCGACAAATGCAGAAGTGCCAACCTTTACCAACTCTGAAAAAGTCGTTGGTCAGTCTATCATGAAGATCATTCAAGGTATTGAAGGACGTATCATCTTTGCATCCTTTGCCTCAAACATCTTCCGTCTCCAGCAGGCAACGGATGCCGCTGTTAAGACTGGACGTAAGATTGCGGTCTTTGGACGTTCCATGGAAAAAGCCATTGTCAACGGAATCGAACTTGGCTACATCAAAGCTCCTAAGGGAACCTTTATCGAACCAAATGAAATCAAAGACTATCCTGCAGGCGAGGTCCTTATCCTCTGTACAGGTAGTCAGGGTGAGCCTATGGCAGCCCTCTCTCGTATCGCTAACGGAACTCACCGTCAGGTGCAACTCCAACCCGGTGATACCGTTATCTTCTCTTCTAGCCCAATCCCTGGAAACACCACTAGCGTCAACAAGCTGATTAACATCATTTCTGAAGCTGGTGTCGAAGTTATCCACGGTAAAATCAACAACATCCACACCTCTGGACACGGTGGTCAGCAAGAGCAAAAACTCATGCTCCGCTTGATCAAGCCAAAATACTTCATGCCTGTCCACGGTGAATACCGCATGCAGAAAGTCCACGCTGGACTAGCAGTGGATACTGGTGTTGAAAAGGACAATATCTTTATCATGAGCAATGGTGATGTCCTTGCCCTTACTGCTAATTCTGCTCGTATCGCAGGCCATTTCAACGCTCAAGACATCTATGTTGATGGAAATCGTATCGGTGAAATCGGTGCGGCTGTCCTCAAAGACCGTCGTGATCTATCTGAAGATGGTGTCGTTCTAGCAGTCGCAACTGTTGACTTCAAATCTAAAATGATCTTGTCTGGTCCAGATATCCTCAGCCGAGGTTTTGTTTACATGCGAGAGTCTGGAGACTTGATTCGCCAAAGCCAGCGTATCCTCTTCAATGCAATTCGTATCGCACTGAAGAACAAAGATGCTAGCGTGCAGTCTGTCAATGGTGCCATCGTCAACGCCATTCGTCCTTTCCTCTATGAAAATACAGAACGTGAACCGATTATCATCCCGATGATCCTCACACCAGACGAAGAAGAATAAATCAACAAAACAGCTCCGTCTTCGGAGCTGTTTTTTCTATGCTTTCTTTTCTTGATTTTTAGAAATACTACGATTTTTACCTTCCAAATACACCATCAAAATAGAAATATCTGCTGGATTTACTCCCGAAATACGGCTTGCTTGGCCGATAGTTTCTGGATTGATGAGTTTGAACTTCTGACGGGCTTCTGTCGCAATCGAGTCAATATCATCCCAGTCGATATTGGCTGGAATCCGTTTTTCTTCCATGCGTTTCATCTTGGCAACCTGATCCATGGCTTTGGAAATATAGCCTTCGTACTTGATCTCTGTTTCAATCAATTCGATAATCTTGTCATCCAAGTCCTCGGCAGCTGGCCCTATGAAGGCCACCACATCTTGGTAAGAAACTTCTGGACGGCGAAGGAATTCCTTGGCTGTAACCGCATCTGTCAACGGCTTGAAGCCCATCTCCTCAACCTTAGCATTAGTTTCCTTGACTGGCTTGAGTTTGATGCTGTCGAGACGCTTCATCTCATTGTCAAATTGATTTTTCTTGATTTCAAAACGAGCCCAGCGTTCATCATCCACAAGCCCAATCTCGCGTCCCATCTCTGTCAAACGCATATCGGCATTGTCATGACGGAGGATGAGGCGGTATTCAGCTCGACTGGTCAAGAGACGGTAGGGTTCAATGGTTCCCTTGGTCACCAAGTCATCAATCATGACCCCAATATAGCCGTCGCTGCGCTTCAAAATCAACTCAGGCTTGCCTTGGATTTTTAGAGCCGCATTGATACCCGCGATAATCCCTTGGCCAGCAGCTTCTTCGTAACCTGACGTTCCATTTGTCTGACCAGCTGTGAAAAGTCCTGAGATTTTCTTGGTTTCCAAAGTCGCACGCAACTGGTGTGGCAAGACCATGTCGTACTCAATGGCATAACCTGTTCGCATCATCTCTGCATTTTCCAACCCTTTGATAGAATGAACCAAGTCACGTTGGACATCCTCAGGTAAACTGGTTGAAAGACCCTGGACATAGACTTCCTCTGTATTGCGTCCTTCTGGCTCAAGGAAGAGTTGGTGACGTTCCTTGTCCGCAAAGCGAACAATCTTGTCCTCAATCGACGGACAGTAACGAGGTCCCACACCCTTAACCACACCTGTAAACATAGGCGCACGATGGAGGTTATTTTGGATAATTTCATGACTGGTACCATTGGTATAGGTCAACCAGCATGGCACTTGATCCTTGACATAGTCCTCATCACGTGAAGTATATGAGAAGTGATTTGGCGCTTCGTCCCCTGGCTGAATCTCTGTCACGTCGTAATTGATAGAAGAAGCCTTGACACGTGGAGGGGTTCCTGTCTTGAAACGACCGATTTCGAGGCCCAGTTCCTTGAGATTATCAGCTAGGTTAATCGAAGCCAGACTGTGGTTAGGACCTGACGAATACTTGAGGTCTCCGATTATGATTTCCCCACGGAGTGCAGTCCCTGTCGTCACGATAACAGCCTTGACAGCATACTCTTGATGGGTCGCTGTACGAACACCGACAACCTTGCCATCTTCCACCAAAATCTCATCAATCATGGTTTGACGAAGGGTCAGATTCTCTTGATTTTCAACTGTCTTGCGCATCTCCTTAGAGTAAAGCTCCTTGTCAGCTTGCGCACGAAGGGCACGGACAGCTGGCCCTTTCCCTGTGTTGAGCATCTTCATCTGGATGTAAGTTTTGTCAATGTTCTTGGCCATTTCCCCACCAAGTGCATCCACTTCACGCACGACAATCCCCTTGGCAGAACCACCGATAGAAGGGTTACAAGGCATGAAAGCCAGCATTTCAATGTTGATGGTCGCAAGCAAGACCTTACAACCCATACGGCTGGCAGCCAAGGAAGCCTCGACCCCAGCGTGCCCCGCACCGATTACAATAATATCGTATTCTTCTGTAAAATTATAAGTCATTTCTTAACCTTTCAAAAATTTCTCGCAAATAAGGAACTAACTTCTCCTCCTCTAGAGCTTGATCCATAGTAACCCATTTAAAGTGTGTATGCTCTTCAGGATCTAATCTGATAATTGGCTTCTCCTCAACCCACTCTGCTTTATAAACTAAGCGAGTAAAGACCGTATCCTTAGAGGTATCCAGTTGACTATCTTCGTGAAGAAGTTTGAGCGAACTGCTATCTAGCCTAACTCCCGCTTCTTCAATGCATTCTCTAAGAGCTCCATCTCGCGGAAGTTCACCCTTTTCAACCCCGCCACCAGGAATATCCCAGTAAGTCGGATAAACGTTGGGTTCTCCTCTTTTAATTTCCGAACGCTGAATGAGTAAATAATCACCACCACTATGAACAAGTACATGGGCAATAAGCTTAACCATCATTTTCTCTCCTATTCTTCAAGATGAATGTGTTTTAGTTGGTCGTCCCAATTTGGTAGGGCTGTTTTTAAAAAGGCTGGAACTAGCTGGATATTCTGGAGCTGATCCAAATCAATCCACTCACAAGGCTGCGGTTTTTCGTCTTCCTGCATGGTCAACGGGGCATCCTCCAGCAAGTCTACCAAATAATGAAATTCGATGTTGTGATAGGAAACACCGTCTTGTTCAAAACGATTCTCAACTACAAAGGCTAGTCGCCCAGCTTGAGCTTTGACACCTAGTTCTTCCCTCACTTCACGGACTATCGCTTCTTCCGTGCTTTCATTGACTTGGATCGCACCACCAATAGTGTAAAAGTAATCGCCTTCTTTTGTAACCAAAAGCTGATTATTTTGAACAATCAAGGCTGTCGCCCGAACACCAAAGACCGTGTTCCCCACTTTGGTCCGAAAGTCTTGTTGAGTCATTTTTATCCTTTCCCTTAAACGACACAAAAACAGTCAAAACTCCAAAGAAGTGCAGGACAAAAAAGCCTGCAACATCCATGAGCTTTGACCATCATTTCTATTGCTTTTATTATTGTAGCAAATTGAGAAAATTTGTCAATCTAAATGTACTGACAAATCTGTCCGCCGCGGTAGGCATTGTCAATCAAACCGCCACCGAGACACTCTTCGCCATCGTAAAAGACAACTACCTGTCCTGGTGTGATGGCGCGTTGCGGTTCCGCAAAGATGACCTCTGCCTTATCTCTTTTGACATGTACTGTCACCTTAGAATCAGGCTGACGGTAGCGGAATTTTGCTGTGCATTCTAGAGTAAATTCCTCTGGCATCTCACGAGTAAAGTGGACTTGACTGGCCTCTAGACTGGTTGACATGAGCGAATCATGGTAGAATCCTTGTCCGACATAGAGGATATTTTGGCTCAAATCTTTTCCGACAACGAACCACGGTGCATTATCACCGCCGTGTTGGCCACCGATACCAAGTCCGCCACGCTGACCGATTGTATAATACATCAGACCTGCATGTTCACCCATATCGCGACCATCCACAGTCATCATGCGACCTGGCTGGGCTGGTAGGTAATTGCTGAGAAAGTTTTTAAAGTTCTTTTCGCCGATAAAGCAAATTCCTGTCGAGTCTTTCTTCTTAGCAGTCGCAAGGCCTGCTTCTTCTGCTAGTTTTCGTACTTCAGGCTTTTCCAAATGCCCCAGTGGGAACATGGTTTTTTGGAGTTGTTCTTGCGAAAGTTGACTGAGGAAATAGGTCTGATCCTTGCCATTGTCCACGCCACGAAGCATGTGAACGATGCCATCCTCATCACGCGCCACACGAGCATAGTGCCCAGTCGCCACATAGTCTGCCCCCAAGGTCATAGCATAGTCCAGAAAGGCCTTGAACTTGATTTCCTTGTTGCACATAACATCTGGATTTGGCGTGCGCCCTGCACGGTATTCCGCTAGGAAATACTCAAAAACGCGGTCCCAGTACTCTTTTTCAAAATTGACAGAGTAGTAGGGAATGCCGATCTGGTCTGCCACCGCAGCCACATCCTTGTAATCTTCGGTCGCCGTACAGACGCCGTTTTCATCTGTGTCATCCCAGTTCTTCATGAAGATGCCGATTACATCGTAGCCCTGCTCCTTGAGCAAAAGAGCCGTCACCGACGAATCAACACCACCACTCATCCCCACAACAACACGTGTTTTAGAGTTATCACTCATGGTAAGTCTCCCATCTATTCGTTTATTCACGATTGAAGGTCGTGTGTGCTTCACGATTGAAGGTCGCTTGAGCAGTATTCATTATAACACGCTTGGTTAGAGAAGACAAGAAAGAGGCTGATAAATCATCTCAACCTCTCTTTCTTACTTTGCAAACGAATCAATTTTCCCCCTTAAGTTCTTTCTTCGCTTGTTCTATCTGGTATTTCACTTGCTCAAAGCCGGTTCCTCCTAAGGAATTCCGTCTCTGAACAGCGGTTTCTGGGCGCAAGTAGATATAAATATCCTCTTCAATCAAGGGATGGTAGACTTGCAACTCCTCCAAATCCCAATCTTGGATGTTTTTACCATGCTTGATAGAGTCTAGAACCAATTTCCCTACAATTTCATGCGCTTCTCTAAAAGGGAGGCCTTTTTCAGCCAAATAATCTGCCAGTTCGGTCGCATTCGAAAAATCATTCTCTGTAGATTGCTGCATTTTGGCCTTATTAACCTGCATGCTCGATAGCATACCTGCCAACACATCCAGAGAATTCAAAATCGTGTCTACTGTATCAAACATGCCTTCCTTGTCCTCTTGCAAATCCTTATTGTAAGCCAGAGGCAAAGATTTCATGACGGTCAATAGTCCAAGCAAGTGCCCGTAAACCCGTCCTGTCTTCCCTCGAATCAATTCGGCCATATCAGGATTTTTCTTCTGGGGCATGATAGATGAACCTGTTGAAAAGCTATCAGACAAGCTAATGTACTGATACTCAAAACTACACCAATTGATGATTTCCTCACAAAAACGACTCATATGCATCATCAAAATGCTAGCATTTGACAGGAATTCCAAGATAAAATCACGGTCACTCACGGCATCCAAGGAATTGGTATAGGGTTGTTGGAAGCCCAATAAATCACTCGATAATTGACGATTGATTGGAAAAGTTGTCCCCGCTAAGGCAGCCGCACCCAGTGGAGATAGGTCCGTATGTTTCAAGTTAAATGCGAATCGCTCGCTGTCCCTTTGGAACATATTGTAATAAGCCATGAGATGGTGGGCAAAGCTAATCGGTTGGGCGTGTTGCAAATGGGTATAGCCTGGCATGATGGTTTCCACATGTTTTTCAGCCAAATCCAGCAAAACACTGTTCAGATTCGCCAACTTATCCAAGACATGGCCAAGCTGCTCCTTTAGATATAAGTGCATATCCGTTGCGACTTGGTCATTCCGAGAACGAGCCGTATGTAGTTTTCCAGCCAGAGGACCGATTTTCTCTGTCAGTAACACTTCCATATTCATATGAATATCTTCATTTGCAATATCAAAATGAAGCTCTCCTGCCTCTAAATCTCGCAACAAAGCTTTCAGACCATCTTGGATCTGCTCTGTCTCTTCCAAGCTCAAAATGCCAGTCTGTCCTAGCATTTGAACATGGGCTAGGGAACCCATCAAATCAAATTTTGCCAGCTGGTAGTCAAAGGAAATACTCGCACCGAACTGTTCTACCCAATCTTCCACAGTGCCTTCAAATCGACCACCCCATAATTTTGTATTTTTCGACATATCCTGTCGTCCCTTTCTATCGCGTCACTACTCAACATTTTTCTGAACTTCTGAATAAACCTTAGTCGGAAGCCCCCAAAGCTTGATAAATCCAACAGCAGCATCTTGGTCAAAGGTATCCGCACTAGTATAAGTCGCCAAATTTTCATCGTAAAGAGAATTTGGAGATTTCCGAGCCACTACCTGAGCGTTTCCCTTATAGAGTTTAACTTTTGCAGTTCCATTGACAACTTTCTGTGTCTCCTTGATATAGGCAATCAAAGCCTGAGTTGCTGGGCTAAACCACAAGGCATTATAGATGAGATTGGACAACTCATTTTCGATAATAGGTTTGAAATGAGCCACTTCTCTCACGAGAGTCAAGTCTTCAATCTCCTTATGAGCTGCCAATAAAGTCACAGCACCTGGACACTCATAAATCTCTCTTGACTTAATACCGACTAGGCGATTTTCCACATGGTCAATACGACCAACACCGTGTTTGCCTGCAATTTCATTTAGCTTTTGAATCAAATCAGCCACTTTCATCTTCTCACCATTGAGGGAGATTGGCACCCCGCAGCTAAACTCAATATCAATAAATTCTGGACTGTCTGGTGCCTCTTCTGGAGAAGATGTGATTCCAAATGCTTCTTCTGGTGCTTGGTTCCAAGGGTTTTCCAAAACACCACATTCATTTGCACGTCCCCAAAGATTTTGATCGACAGAGTAAGGATTGTCAAGGTCAGCTGGAACTGGAACGCCGTTTTCTTTGGCATATTGGATCTCTTCTTCACGAGACCATTTCCACTCACGAACAGGCGCAACCACCTTTAAATTGGGATCCAAAGCTGCAATAGAGACTTCAAACCGTACTTGGTCGTTTCCCTTACCTGTACAACCATGGGCAATTGTGGTTGCCCCCGTCTGATGAGCTATTTCAACGAGTTTTTTTGAAATAAGAGGGCGACTCAGGGCGGATACCAAGGGATACTTTTGTTCATAGTAGGCATGAGCCTGAAGGGCCACTAAAACATAGTCATTAGCAAATTCTTCCTTAACATCAATGACATAAGACTCTACAGTCCCAACCTTGAGAGCTTTATCATGGATGAACTCCAAATCTTTTCCCTCACCCACATCCATACAAACAGCGATCACATCATAGTCTTTTTTTAACCATGTAATAGCAACTGACGTATCCAATCCACCTGAATAGGCTAAAATGACTTTTTCCTTACTCATTTCTCATCCTTCTTTCTATTTTTCGATAGAGGCTTTAAAAGCATCGTCAATCAGTTTGTCCAACTCCCCAGAATCCTTCAACTTCTGGATGGTTTTGTCAACCGCCTCTTTTAATTCTTTACTGTCTTTTTTCATCGCAACAGCGTAGGAATCTTCTTTGTCATTGTCAACATCAAACTCAGCGATGGCTAGGTCTGGATTATTCTCTACATATCCTTTCGCCACTGGCTCCTCAAAGATAAGAGCATCCAGTTGCCCTGATTTCAAATCTGTTATCAAATTTCCATTTTTAGGAAGTGAAACGAGAGAAGAATTCTGCAAAGTTTCTTTGACCAAAGTCTCCTGGATAGAACCTTTCTGCGCTCCAACCTTTTTCTGAGCCAAATCCTTCACAGATTGGTAATTCGTTAATTCAGATTTTCTTACGATCACCTTATTTTTCGAAGTGTAGTAGGGAATTGAAAAATCGTAAACTTGACTTCTCTCCTCCGTTTTAGAAATACCTGATATGGCAAGATCTGCCTTACCTGAATCAAGACTAGCCAGTACATTGTCAAAACTCATTGGAGAGAATTCCACTTCCACACCTAGCTCCTTTGCGATGGCTTTAGCTAGTTCAACATCTGAACCTACAATCTGATTTTTTCCATCGACCAATTTCTGGTATTCAAATGGAGCAAACTCTGGATTCAGAGCCACCACCAATTTTCCTTTAGCTTTAATGGCTTCAACACCTTGGGACTGACTGTTACTACAAGCAAACAATAAGGGAAACATAAGCAAGCTAAACATCGCCATCAGCACCTTCTTTACTTTATTCATAGAAAACCTCCTCTTATTTTTATACTTTTAAATTGTATAAATAATACACTTCTCAAAAACATTTGTCAAGAAAAAACTGTATTTTATTTCATTTCATTCAAGAAAATTCTTATTATATGATATATTTTTACATATAATAAGCTTATTTATACTATTTGAATTTTAAAACAATTTGAAGATTTTCGTTGGAATTATACAAATAGAGCATTGCTGAAAAGATCGTTACACTTTTTATTCTAGCAAAACAAAAAAGAGTCCTAAAGGACTCTTTTTTCTTAATACCAGCCGTTGTTAAGCCAGAAGTTCTTAGCAGCAGTCCATGAACCGTAACGTCCTGCAACGTAGGCATCTGCTACACGTTCTTGGTTTTCAGCTGAGTAGTCACCGTTCAAGTATGAATCTGTCAATTGGTAACGTCCGATGTAACGTCCGTTTGTAGCTGTGTAGCTACCACCTGATTCTTTTTGAGCGATCCACTCTTTGGCTTCTGCTTCAGAACCACTTACAGTTGAAGCTGTGTAACTTTCTTCTTCATAAGAAGTGCTGTTTGTAGCAGCTGGTGCTTCGTAAGTTGTTGTTTCAGTTATTTCTTCGTAAGTCGTAGTCTCTTCGATTGTTTCTCCTGTTGCAGCTGGTGCTTCATAAGTTGTCGCAGCTGGAGCTGTCCCTTCGATGACCAAAACTTGGTCCACAAAGATCAGATGAATATCCTCTATCTTATTTTTTTCTGCTAATTTTTCAACAGTAGTATTGTACTTCTCAGCGATTTCTGAAAGAGTGTCACCTGGTTTCACTGTATAAGTGACTGTTTCATCTGCAAAAACAAGTGATGGTGCAAGGAAAGCAAGGAAAGTTGCTGCTCCTGCAAGAGTTAATTTAATTTGTTTAGTTGTTAATGTCATTTCTAAAAATTCTCCTTTTTACTATGCTTCTATCATACCGTTTGAATATTACCGTTTCTTGACGGTTTCGTGTAGAAATATTACAAAAATATTTTATATTTACTGAAACATTGATATTTTTGTCATAAAAGACAAGATTTTATACTATTTTTATCCATTTTTTCAGTTTTATAAGGGAAATAAGCACAGAACTTCATTCTTTGATATAATAGAAACAAGAATCTTTGTAAGGGGAAACAGATGCACTCACTTCGTTTTCAATCTGTCTTTGATATTATCGGCCCTGTCATGATTGGCCCATCAAGTAGCCATACAGCCGGTGCGGTTCGTATCGGAAAAATCGTGTCTTCTATCTTTGGTGATAGACCGACGGAGGTGGAATTCCAATTATTTAATTCATTTGCCAAAACCTACCGTGGTCATGGCACTGACCTTGCTCTCGTCGCTGGTATATTAGGTATGGATACGGATGATCCCGATATTCCAAATAGCTTAGAGATTGCCCATAAACGTGGTATCAAGATTGTCTGGACCATTCAGAAAGACAGCAACGCTCCTCACCCTAACACCACTAAAATTACTGTGAAGAATGAACACAAGTCCATCAGTGTGACAGGTATTTCAATCGGTGGGGGAAATATCCAAGTTACGGAACTTAACGGCTTTGCTGTCTCTCTCAACATGAACACACCAACCATTATCATCGTGCATCAGGATATTCCAGGGATGATTGCCCATGTTACAGAAGCCCTCTCTCGTTTTGATATCAATATCGCTCAGATGAATGTGACTCGGGAAAAAGCTGGAGAAAAAGCCATCATGATTATCGAAGTCGATAGTCGAAGTTGCGAAGAGGCGATTGAAGAAATCCGAAAAATCCCTCATCTCCACAATGTCAATTTCTTTAAGTAGGAGGAAATATGTTTTATTCTATCAAAGAATTGGTCGAGCAGGCGGATCTAGACTTCCAAGGAAATGTCGCCGAACTCATGATTGCAACAGAATATGAACTGACAGGCCGATGCCGAGATGAAGTTCTCCTCCTCATGGAACGCAATCTAGAAGTCATGAAAGCCTCTGTCGAGCTTGGCCTTAGTGAAAACAAATCCCGCAGTGGCCTAACAGGTGGAGATGCGGCCAAACTAGACCGCCATCTCAAAAGTGGCAAGGCCTTGTCTGACTTTACCATCCTATCAGCAGCCCGAAATGCCATCGCTGTCAATGAACACAACGCGAAGATGGGTTTGGTCTGCGCCACTCCAACCGCAGGAAGTGCTGGTTGTTTGCCAGCCGTTCTCACTGCTGCTATCCAAAAACTAGACCTTAGCCACGAAGAACAGCTCGATTTCCTCTTTGCCGCGGGTGCCTTTGGATTGGTTATCGCAAACAACGCTTCTATCTCAGGTGCTGAAGGTGGCTGTCAAGCAGAAGTCGGATCTGCCTCTGCCATGAGTGCCGCAGCCTTGACCTTGGCCGCAGGTGGGACACCCTATCAGGCTAGCCAAGCCATCGCCTTTGTCATTAAAAATATGCTGGGCCTCATCTGTGACCCTGTTGCTGGTTTGGTTGAAGTGCCCTGTGTCAAACGAAATGCCATGGGAGCCAGCTTTGCCTTTATCGCGGCAGATATGGCCTTGGCAGGTATCGAATCTAAGATCCCTGTCGATGAAGTCATCGATGCCATGTACCAAGTCGGTTCCAGCCTCCCAACTGCCTTTCGTGAAACGGCTGAAGGTGGACTCGCTACCACCCCTACTGGCCGTCGCCTACAAAAAGAAATCTTCGGCGAATAACCTCATCTAATAGGAGAAACTATGTCATCAATCTCAGCCATCTTTTTCGATCTAGACGGAACCCTGGTTGACAGTTCCATCGGGATCCACAATTCTTTTACTCATACCTTTGAACAACTGGGAGTTCCGACTCCTGATGCTAAAACCATTCGTGGTTTCATGGGCCCACCGCTTGAAACTAGTTTTGCAACGTGTCTCCCAAAGGAGCAAATCTCGGAAGCTGTTCAAACCTACCGTTCTTACTACAAGAAAAAAGGAATCCACGAAGCCCAACTCTTCCCCCGAATGACGGAATTGCTCCAAGAACTCTCGCAAACCTACCCTCTCTATATCACAACAACAAAGAATACTCCTACTGCCAAGGATATGACTGAAAATCTGGGAATCTATCATTTCTTTGACGGCATTTACGGTTCTGGTCCTGAAACACCACACAAGGCGGATGTCATCCGTTACGCCTTGAAAACGCATCAACTCCCCGCAGACAAAGTTCTCATCATTGGCGACACCAAGTTTGATATGATCGGAGCCCAAGAAACTGGCATTAAAAAGTTTGCTGTCACTTGGGGATTTGGAGAAGAGGCTGATTTACTCAGCTATCAACCCGACTGGATTGCCCATACAATCGATGATATCATCAGTCAGCTATAACAAGCTAATAGCTTCAAACTATAAAGTAAAAAGACCAAGGTTCTGTCTATACAAAACCTTGGTCTTTGATTTATGATCAATTACATGAGACACTCTTACTCAGCATGAGTTGTCTCATTCGCAAAGGAAATGATAGCTTCTTTAAGCTCATTTCCACTGAGTGAACGAAACTCTTCAATCTTTTGATTGATCGCTTCTAGAGGCATGACATTAACCTTACCAACGAAAATCTTGTCCATAACTTGGTTGTCAACCAATTCGGTCGAAACCAAGAGTTCCTCATAGAGTTTTTCACCCGGACGAATACCGACCTCAACGATTGGAATTTCACTTTCCGTGTGCCCGCTTAGAAGCACCATTTTCTTAGCCAAGTCATAGATCTTGACTGGTTTGCCCATATCAAGGATAAAGACTTCTCCGTCCTTGGCATAAGCGCCAGCATGGATTACTAGACGGCTGGCCTCTGGAATGGTCATGAAGTAACGTGTCATGCGGAAGTCTGTCACCGTTACAGGGCCACCTTCAGCAATCTGGCGTTCAAAGACAGGAATCACACTACCACGACTACCGAGAACATTCCCAAAACGGACTGCACAGTAGGTTGATTTGCTACGTTGGTTAAAGCCAGTGACAATCAACTCTGCCACACGTTTGGTTGCGCCCATAACATTTGGTGGATTGACCGCCTTGTCAGTCGAAATCATGACCATCTTAGGTACTTTGGCTGCATCAACAGCCTTGGCAACATTATAGGTTCCTAGGATATTGTTCTTGAAGGCTTCTTTTGGATTGCGTTCCATCATCGGAACATGTTTGTGGGCTGCAGCATGGTAAACGATGGCTGGTTTGTACTGTTCAAACACTTGTAGAAGACGGTCATAGTCCTGAATATCTGCAATAACAGGAACATAATCAATCCCTTGGAATGTACGGATCAATTCATGATAAACGAGGTAGATGGAGTTTTCACCATGCCCAAGCAAAATCACGCGTTCAGGATTGAAGCGACTGACCTGACGACAAATCTCCGAACCAATCGAACCACCTGCTCCTGTCACCAAGATGGTCTTGCCTGTAAGCTCTGCACCAAGACGGGATTCGTCGAGACGGATTTCCTGACGCCCCAAAAGGTCTGTGATGTCAATCTTCTGGAAACCGCTACCTGGTTGGTGAAGTCCCTGAACAACTGTTTCAACCTTGGGCATCTTGTAACATTTGATACCGAGTTTATTACACATCTGCAGGATACGTTCGTACTCTGACGGATCAAGCGAAGGGATGGCTACGATGACGCGCTCGATTTGGTGGCGTTTGGCCAATTCAGGCAGATTATCATAAGAACCCAAAACGGAAATTCCACCTAGTTTTTGTCCCTTTTTCTTTTCATCATTATCCAAAATTCCCACTAGTTCAAGCTCGCTAGTTGGATGTTGGTAGCTGTTCATAAAGAGGGCCCCACCATCACCAGCACCAATCAAGAAGGTCCGACGGTGCTCGCCATCCCCACTACCCTGCTTGCGCTTAGAATAAATCAACTGCCATGTGATACGTGGGAGCAAGATTAGGAAGGTACTCAATAAGATAAAGAGTATGATGAACCGGATAGAAAATAGAGGAAGAAAGGCGTAGCAAAGTCCGTAAGAGACAATGCTGCTGACGGTTACGCCAAAAAAGATTTTTAAGAAATCCGTAATCTTGCTGTAACGACTAATACTAGCATTGAGCCCCCAAAATCCAATCATGATTTGATAGAAGAGGAAAGCCAAACCAGTATAGATAACATAGTCCACAGGCGCTGGGTTAATCAAACCATAAAAGAGAATGTAGGACACAATGATGGAAACAACCATACTAACAATGTCAAATACACCCCAAAACACCTGTTTTTGCTGTTTATTTAAAATTTCAACCAGATCAATCACGTAATCTGTTAGTTTTTTATTCATAGGAATTTACTCTTTCTTAAAAGAATGCAAATAAATATATTGTCATTATAACATCTTTTGGCTATTTTATCTTTTACAAGCCTATTTATTTTTTCTTAATAATTTCACAAAAATAAACTGACGTACAAAACCTGGACAAAGTGCGACGACCGCCTGAATGGCAATGCTTTTCGCATATTCCATGTAGGAAATTTGCCCTCTTTCAAGCATGCGCTGACGAGCCTGACGATAGAGTTTGAGGTAGCGCAAACCACCTCGACGTTCGAACATCCCTGCACCCACACGAACCTTACACAAGATTTGATCGAGGTTTCCAGTCTTGGCTCCTGCGGCAATCATATTGAGCCAGAGGAGGTCATCTTCCATATAAAGTCCGTCTTCGTAGTTGCCTGCCTTGAGAACCATATCCTTCTTGAACATGACCGTCATATGGTTGAAGGCACTTCTCATCCTTTGGTAAGTCACAATATCTGCGTGCTGAGTTGGAACACGACGATAAGACACAATCTCGCCAGGATTGTCAATAAACTCTGCGATATGTCCACCTAAGATGTCCAGATTTTCCTCTTCCATTAGTTGGACTTGCTTTTCAAAGCGGTCAGCTACTGCTATATCATCTGTATCCATGCGAGCGATGATATCGTACTGACACTGTAACACACCGTATCGAAGAGCCAAACCTAAACCTTGATTTTCTTCTAAGGGGCAACGCTTAACTGGAATCTCTGACTGAGCTTCCACTTCATCTAGCACCTGATAGAGTTCTGGTGTGAGAGGCCCATCCTCTACGAGAACAAGCTCACTTGGTTTCAAGGTCTGGTTTTGAACACTTTTGATGGCATCTCTCAAAAATGTCGGATTTTCCTTTACATAGACCGACATCAAGACGCTGATTTTTTGCTTTTCAGACACAGTTTTTCTCCAATTTATAGATTTCCTTCCACTATTTTATCACAAAATTTCCTAGTTTCCTATTTTTATCTCAAATCAAGAAAAATTCTGGTAAAGAAATCTGTCCCCTTTCACTCTATTTTCAGTTAAATCGTTCTAGCTTTCTTAGCAGTCCTCTCCTTGACATTGTAAGAAAAAAACCTTAAAATAAGCTGTTATTAAAATCATCCATTCGAGGTTTTCATGAAAAAACGATCACTCTTTTTTGTTCTAGGAATTATCTTAATTGGGACCGTTTTACGTTCTCCTTTTACTGCTTTACCAACTATTTTAGGAGATATCGCTCAGGGACTAGGAGTCGAGGTTAGCTCTCTTGGAATTTTAACCAGTCTTCCTCTCTTGATGTTCGCTCTTTTCTCTGCTTTTGCGAGTCGCTTGGCACAAAAAATCGGGTTGGAACATCTCTTTACTTACTGTCTCCTCCTCTTAACTGTTGGCTCTGTCATTCGGATTTTCAATCTTCCCCTTCTCTATCTAGGAACCTTGATTGTCGGAGCGAGCATTGCTATTTTTAATGTTCTTCTTCCTAGTATGATTCAAGCAAATCGGCCTCAAAAAATCAGTCTCCTAACGACACTCTATGTCACTGCTATGGGGATTTCCACAGCTATTGCCTCCTATCTATCTGTCCCTATCACCCAAGCTAGTTCTTGGAAAGATCTCATCCTTGTACTCAGCATTCTCTGCTTGGTCACTCTGCTAGTCTGGTTGCCAAATCATCGTCACAATCACTATCTAGAAGGGCAGCAAGAAAAGAAATCAAAAGAAAATATTCTAAAAAACAAATCTGTCTGGGCCATCATTGTCTTTGGCGGTCTTCAGTCCTTGCTCTTTTATACAAGCATGACTTGGTTGCCAACTATGGCTATTAGTGCTGGTCTTTTTAATAGTGATGCGGCTCTCCTCGCTTCTATTTTCTCACTGATCAGCATTCCTTTTTCAATGACTGTTCCAAGTCTGACAACTCGTCTGTCAGATGATCATCGTCGAATCATGCTGGCAATTATCTCTATCGCTGGTATGATGGGAATTGCCATGCTCTTGTATCCAATCAACAACTTCCTCTACTGGTTAGTCGCTCACCTCTTAATTGGAACGGCCTGTAGCGCCCTCTTCCCCTACCTCATGGTTTGCTTTTCTCTTAAAACTAGTTCGCCTGAAAAGACAGCTCAGCTATCAGGACTAGCGCAAACAGGGGGCTACATTTTGGCGGCCTTTGGCCCTACCTTGTTTGGTTATAGTTTTGACCTTTTCCAATCTTGGATCCCAGCTGTCCTTGCTCTTCTAGCTGTTGATATCATCATGACCGTCTCGCTCTTTATGGTGGATCGGGCGGATAAGATACTTTAATTATTCTAAATTACTTCTCAGATATAAACAATGCAAAGCCAGACTCTGTCGGGCTTTTTAGGTGTTTCTAGCAACAAAAAGCACCATCCATATGTTAGCAGAAAGATGGCATTTTTGATATAATAAGATGTATAGAAACTAATTGTCATGTGAAAAATAAATTAGTTTATAAGATAGCTACTATTTTAAACGAGGTGCATAGAATGGATGAACAGAAATACAATTGGTATCTAAGTAAAGTAAAGTTAGATAAACTCGTTGACTTATCAGCCGAGGAGACAGATAGGTCTTCCTGTGAAGCTCTAGCAGAAAAGGCAAGAATAATTTATGAACAATACCCTGAATCAGAAGACATTGCGTTGCGGTATGCTCGGATTTTGGTCAATTTGTCAGTTAAACAAGTATCAGTTGAACAAGTAAATGTAAAAGAACTAGGCAAGACTGTGAATTCAGTCAAACAAATTTTTAAGCAGTTTAAGCAGTCTGAAGATATTGCTTTACGATATGTTATGGCTTTAGTTAATTTGTCAGCTAAACAGACGAAAGCTGAGCAAATTGCTGAGATTGCTAAAGAAATTAAAGAAATTTACAAAAAGTTCAATGAACCTCAGGACATTGCTTTATATTATGCTATGGCTTTAGTCAATCTATCAATCAAACAGAAGAAAGCCGAAGAAATTGTTAAAACTACTCAGAAAATTCAGGTCATATACGAAAAGTTCGAGGAGCCTGAAGATATTGCTTTATATTATACTATGGCTTTAGTAAATCTATCAGATAAACAGACGAAAGCTGAGCAAATTGCTGAAACTACTCAGAAAATTCAGGTCATATACGAAAAGTTCGAGGAGCCTGAAGATATTGCTTTATATTATACTATGGCTTTAGTAAATCTATCAGATAAACAGACGAAAGCTGAGCAAATTGCTGAAACTACTCAGAAAATTCAGGTCATATACGAAAAGTTCGAGGAGCCTGAAAACATTGCTTTATGTTATGCTATGGCTTTGTCCAATTTGTCACTTAAACAAACCAACTTAGATAAATTGAATAATATCGCTTCTAAATTAAAGAAAATAGCTTCTAATTTTGAAAAAAATGAAGATATCACTTTATGTTACGCCGAAGTTCTTACCAAAATTATCACCAAACAACAAAACGAAGATGAAAAACTTGAAATCATAGACAAACTAAAAAGATTACACAATAGATTCGTACAATCTGAAGAAATTACTGTTAAATATCTTACAGCTCGGATAGATTTGGTAAAAAATAATCAAATAGATCAATCAAATCTCCTAAACGATATCTATCAGTCACTAGAATCTATTCCGAGTATTAAAATTTTAAATATGCTCATCGAGATACTCGAAAACGAAGAACAATTTAAGCAAGATCAAGTTCAGATTTCCACTACTAATATCGTAAAAGCTCTGGATAAACTTTGTTTTGATTCATCTATTGAAGAAGGGAAAGATGAAAAAGAGAAAAATTTGCTTATTCGCACCTTAAAACTTGGTATTATCTCTGATACAAAATACGATATTTTAAAGGCCTGGATAGAATATTACGGAGAAGACTCAAAAAAAATCAATCAGTTAATTAAAATTTATACACTTGTCCAACAAATCAAGTATGAGCTTGGATTGAAGGCTGAAGACAAAAATAGAAAACTAAAATTTGGTCACTATACTTCAGGAGAAGCACTCCAAAGCATACTAGGGAAAAAAGATACAGCTCCATTCTCCATCTCAGGAAAGACACGCCTGAATAACGCCAACTATATGAACGATCCTGAAGAAGGGGTCATTCTAGAAGAAATTTTAAAATTAGAAAAACGCAATCCTTTGGAGCCTAGCTCTTGGTTTTTAATGAGTTTCACTAGCAAAACAGACGACCTAGCCATGTGGTCGCAATATGGAAATAATGCAGAAGGGGTCTGTATCGTACTAAAGGAGAATGATTTTGCTCGTTATCATTCACTTAGTGACCTTCCTTGGTATCAAAAAAACTCAGATAAACAAATCGGTCATAAAATGAAATCAAGTGTTGAAATCCAAAACGATAACTCTCTAAATGAATCCGAATCCGACAAAGAGAAGTCAACTAGAGGCAATGAAAGTGTACAAAATTATGAAGACAAACATTCTACACTGAATAATGATACGGATTATTTATATCGCGTAGCTTATGTTCATTACTACAATGACCAATTCGACATCGAAGAAAGTGAACTATTCACCAATGAAGAAGTAACGCGATTAAAAGGATTGTTAGAGGATTTAAAATCAGAATTAAGGGACCATAAAAATTCAGAGGATTCATTCTATAAAAAAACCATTGCTGACTGTATAGAAGAAATCCGCTACCTATTCAAATCGGTCGATTATAAGTATGAAGAAGAATTACGTATTTTGCAATATGCTAACCTAAGATCAGATAATGACAAGATAAAAATTGATTATTCTCCTGAATTCGGTAAACTTTATCTTGAGAGAAAAGAAAACATTCAAATCGATGAAGTCATTTTCGGTCCTAAGTTTCCAAATCCTGAATATGTAACTCCTCTATTGAAACTTTTGGATAAGGAAATTAAGTATAAGAAATCTACGATAAAATTTAGATAAAGGCTGATAAAATCCTCTAAACTTCTAGTTTTTACTAGGAGTTTTTTATATATAAAATTTTTACACATATTTCTTGACAGGGCTTTCATATTGAGATACAATATATTTGAAAAGAGTATATATAAAATTTTTATATAATATAAAGGAGGTTTCCCATGTACTTCCCAACATCCTCTGCCTTGATTGAGTTTCTCATCTTGGCTGTACTGGAGCAGGGGGATTCTTATGGTTATGAGATTAGCCAAACCATAAAACTCATCGCCAATATCAAAGAATCTACGCTCTATCCCATTCTCAAAAAATTGGAAGCCAGTGGCTTTCTCACCACCTACTCTAGAGAGTTTCAGGGGCGTATGCGCAAATACTACTCCTTGACCAATCGGGGCGTAGAGCAGCTCGTTACTCTAAAGGAAGAGTGGACGCTCTATACCGACACCGTCAACGGCATCATAGAAGGGAGTATCCGCCATGACAAGAACTGACTATCTGACTCAGTTAGAAACCTATCTCCATAAACTACCTGAAGCTGACCGCATCGAAGCCATGGACTACTTTAAGGAACTATTTGACGATGCAGGTCCAGAGGGGGAAGAGGAGCTCATCGCCAGTCTGGGAACTCCAAAAGAAGCCGCTCATGATATCCTCTCTGACCTTCTCAACAAAAAAGTCAATGAAGGTCCTGCTCAAAAGAATGATCGCCAACTCCTACACATTGCCCTTCTAGCTCTGCTAGTAGCTCCTATCGGAATTCCGGTCGGGATCGGCATCCTCATGGCAATCATCGGACTTTTTATCGCAGCGGCCGCTGTCATTCTAGCCTTCTTTACCGTCTCTGTGACGGGTATCCTGCTGGGCGGACTCTTTATCGTAGAAAGTTTTAGCATCCTAGTAGAAGCTAAATCTGCCTTTATCTTAATTTTCGGGGCTGGATTGCTTGCTATCGGTGCTTCTTCTCTTGTTCTACTGGGCATCTCCTATGTAGCTCGTTTCTTTGGGCTCCTGGTCGTTCGCTTGGTGCAATGGATTCTTAAAAAAGGAAAGAGAGGTGACAGACATGCGTAAATTGACGAAAGGATTTCTCATCTTTGGTGTGGTTTCTACAATCCTCGGTTTTATCATGATCATTGTAGGCGCCCAGTCCAATGGTATTCAAAGTTTGCTTGCCATGTCAAAAGACCCTGTCTATGACAATCGTATCGAAGAAGTGACCTTTGGAAGCGAAGTGGAAAAACTTGATTTAACCCTTGAGGAGCACAGTCTGACTATCACAGAGTCTATAGATGACAAGATCCACATCACCTATCATCCGTCAGTGTCTGGTCGTCACGATCTGACTACTGACATGAGTGACAAAACACTGACCGTCACTGACAAACAAGCCTCCCAACATCGTTTTCTCGGCTCAGGAATCGAAGGCCTACTGCGTATTGCTAGCAGTTATTCCAACCGTTTTAATGAAGTTATTCTCTCTTTACCTAAAGGGAGAACTCTGAAAGCTATCACTGTCTCAGTCAATCGTGGACAGACCTCCATCCGTCAAGCCACCCTTGAAAATGCGACGATCAAAACAAAAGGCTACCACTTAAGAATAACAGAAAGTTCTATCAAGAACAGTACACTAACGACACCTAGTATTATCAATATTTTTGATACAGAATTGACAGATAGCCAGGTCAAGACGGAGGGGGGGCATATCTATGCTGAAAATATCAAGGTCCGCGGTAAGGTTGAGCTGGACTCTCATAATGACTTAACACTCTTTCTTTCTAAGACAGAATTCGATCGTATCAATCTAGATATTTCTTCTAAGCATGGCGGTATTTATCGTAAAGCACAAAGAGAGCATCCTAAACAAAAAGAGAATGAACTTGCCAACCCCTACAAGGCAGACAAAGCAGATGTTAAGGATATGCTCATTATAAAAGCCAATCAGGATATCTATCTACCCAAGGAAGAAGAATACTCTTCTCCATCTAGAAACCATTGACAAAAACGCTTTCATCTGCTAGTCTAAAAGTAGAAAACAACCATAAAAAAGGAGGTTCCATCATGACACAAGAATGGTTTGAAAGTGCCGATCTTGAGAAGAAATCACCTCAGACGAAATCGGAAAACCAGCCCAACGAGCCTGAGACTTCAGAAACTGTGGAGACCGAACTACAAGTAAACGAAGAAACTTCTGTCTCACCTAAAGAGCTGGAAACGCATGAGGAGGAAACTCCCGAAATAATCGAGGAAACCCAAACCGAGGAAGAGGGAGAAGGGAAAGCTGAAGAGGAACGCAGCCAAGAAGACTCTGTAAAAGAGAAAAGCATCCTCAGCAAGGCTTTAGAAAGTCCCTATATCCCAGAGATTGACCCTCGTAAAACTGCCCGATTCAAAGAAGAAATCGCACTATTTTGGACTTGGCTGCTGGATGCTATCCAAGAACCAACTACTAGCAAGACTACGGACCAAAAGCATCGTTATAGTGTCTTTGCCCTGCTCACCTTGCTATCTTCGATTAACCTTTTCTTTAGTATTTACCACATCAAGCACCTCTACTATGGCTATATGATTTCTATTGCTAATGGTTCTCCTAACCAGCTCCCACCTTTAGATCTCTTTGCTGGACTTTCGATTCTGGTCGCTAGCGCTCTATTTTACTTTTCTATCATTTTGGGAGGCTTTACTGTCCGACGTGTGCTGGATCAGGAGAACGACTTCACATTCCAAGAAGCTTGCGATCGTTACAGCCGACTCTTTGCTATCCCACTTGTCCTAACAGCTCTAGCAAGTTTCTTTGCACTCTTTGGTGGCTTACGATTTGCTGGCATCCTCACTCTTCTAAGCATGGCCATCTTTGCCCTTGGAAATCTCTTTGTGATTAGCAAGCCAAGTAAGGCCAGTAGCCTCGACCCATTTTATCGTTTCTTGCTAGCTGTCTTACTTGATGGTGCTATTCTCTTACCCTTCTTCATTGCAGAGCTTGCGCTGACAGTGGACTACCTTCGCATCCTGACCTTCTTTTAACCAAAATCCCTGCCATTTGTTAATGACAGGGATTTTTATGCTTACTCTTTTTTAAACAAGGCCTACTCGATGCTTGCCAATTCCTCAAAATCTTTTCCCAAGATGGCTTGTACTTCTAGTTGATTGGTATCTAGTTGATGGTAAAATGCTGTTGGTAGTGACTCTAGAAATCTTGCATAGTCCAAGCGAGCGATGGATTCATAGTCTTCTGCTTTGGACCCATCACCAGAAATCTTCACTAGATCAATCTCCCAAACAAGTTCCTTGCCTGCCAGCTGCTCGGTATAAGGAGCTGGTACAAAGGGTTCCTTTGGCAAAATCGTCTTGACTCCCTGGGCTAGGTGGTAGATACCGTGCACCTTGCCTTGGGCGTCTGGGTAAAATTTCACACTGGCAAGGTAGGCATCAGAGCCTTGAACCTTCTTGACCAGCTCTTCAAAACGTGCCAATCCATCCTCAGCCAAAAAGCTCTCGAGGTATTCCTTGTTGAGATAGATAGGGGATAAGAGCCCTTGGCAATAGACTAGACGAGTCGCTTTATCAGCTAGATAATTCTGAACTGTTTGTCGGAAATAAGCTTCAAAATCAAACCCTTCTAGCTCTTCTACCACTTGCCCCAACTTGTTCGATAGGGCTTGGAGGAGAGCCTCTACAATCTCCCAGTCCGCTCTGGTAAGGAAGTCTGGAATCACCACTTGATAGCCTTTTCGGCTATCCGCATAGTTCACTTTGAAGAGAAATTGCGACTTACCAACAATCCCACACTCGATATACTCGAGACGATTGAGGGGCTGACGGAGATAGACGGCATCATAACTATGCGACTCCAAGCCCTCCACCAAGGCTAAGATGGACTTGGCAGTCAAGACCTCCTGTTGTCCTAGAATACTTTCTTTGTTTGGAATAAAAAATGTTTTCGCCATAACCGGCCTCCTTTGAAATCGTTTACATACAGTATACCCTATTTTCCTGAAAGATACAGAAACAAATTTTAGATTTTTAGATAAAAAGCATAGAAAAACAGCCCCTGAGGAGCTGTTTGATGTTATACAGTAGCGACTTGATCCAAGCTTTCACCGATAGCTGCTAGGCGCTCGAGCACCTCTGCTTGTGTCAATTCATTTTCTGAAACATAGCGGTTGCGTGGGTGAACACGACACTCGTGTGAGCATCCACGAAGGTACTTGTCTTCATTTTCTTCTGATGTTAGGATACGACGGTTACAGAAGGGATTTCCACAGTTGACATAGCGTTCACATGGTGTTCCATCAAACCAGTCTTTTCCTACGATGGTTGGATTGACATGGTTGACATCGACTGCGATACGCTCGTCAAAGACGTACATTTTCCCATCCCAAAGCTCGCCTTGAACTTCTGGGTCTTTACCATAGGTTGCGATTCCTCCGTGCAATTGGCCGACATCTTTGTAGCCTTCACGGACCATCCAGCCTGAGAATTTCTCACAGCGAACTCCACCTGTACAGTAAACTACGACACGCTTGTCCATGAATTTTTCCTTGTTGTCACGAACCCATTGTGGCAACTCACGGAAGTTGCGGATGTCTGGGCGGATAGCACCACGGAAGTGTCCTAGGTCGTACTCATAATCGTTACGTGTGTCAAGGACCACTGTTTTTTCGTCAAGAAGGGCTTCTTTAAACTCTTTTGGAGACAAGTAAGCACCTGTTGTTTCAAGTGGGTTGATGTCGTTGTCAAAGTCGTTGTCTTCCAAACCAAGGTGGACAATTTCTTTCTTGTAACGAACAAACATCTTCTTAAAAGCTTGTTCACTTTCTTCATCAATCTTGAACCAGAGGTCTTCCATTCCTGGGAGGCTGTGAACGTAGTCCATGTATTTTTGAGTTGTTTCGTAGTCACCTGAAACGGTTCCGTTGATTCCCTCGTCAGCGACTAGGATGCGGCCTTTAAGGCCGATTGATTTACAGAAAGCCAGGTGGTCTGCAGCAAATTGCTCTGCGTTTTCAATTGGAGTATAAAGGTAGTAAAGTAAGACACGAATATCTTTTGCCATAAGATTTGTTCTCTTTTCTATTCTTAAATTTTCAGAATTTTTCATTCAACTATACTAGTATATCCACTCAGGAAAACAAATGCAATTTATTTGACCGGAAATTGTATAGAGAGACCTGCCACTGCACTTCATCAGTAACCATACCGAATTGCAGATAATTCTCTCAATTTTTTGATTTGCTTAGCTTGACTTTCTGACAAACTTAGCTTGTTATCAATCAACACACGTGAGATGTCAACGTTCATTTGGCTCAGAATAAATGGAGTAGAAGTTCCATCATCCTCTAATCGTTTTTTATAAATCACTAATTGATTTTTCAAGGGAGAAAGTTGAGGCGCATCCTTTATATCTTCCAATAGATAATCAATGATGGTCATCGCTTCACAACGTCTTTCACTTCCTCCAGCAAACCATTTTAATGGTGTCATTCTCATTTTCCTCCTGAAATTCGCTTATAAATTGAAAAACTATAATTCCTAACTCTCATGCTAATATTTTACCCAAACACCCTATGTAAAAAAGTCAGCAAAAATGGCAAGGTCGCTACAATATTATTGATCACATGCACCGCATAGGAAGGATAAATGCTCTTGGTATAACGAGTCAAACCAGCAAAGATGATTCCAAATGTTGCAAAGACGAAGATATCTAACAGACTAGGAAAATTTGAAAAATGAGGGAGAGCAAACAAAATAGACGGAAGGATCAAATCAAGACCAAATCTCGAATCTTTAAAGAAGGCATGTTGAAGTAATCCTCTATAGAGCAACTCTTCCATCAATGGCCCCAGAAAGAACAAGGTTATATAGAGACCTAGCTCGGCAAAGTTAGTCCCACTATAACCGATCAATACGGCCCAACCTTCAGCAGTTGACTGAACGTGTCTAGCTGTTTGAATATTAAAAAATATATGAGCTACCGCTACTAGGGCTGTTAGGATTGAATACCAGAGCCATTTTTTTCTCGAAACGCGAAAGAGATAGCCATGGCCTGTCTTAACAAGAATCCCAATCATGACTCCACTAAATAGCAAACTCAAGATATTTCGAATCCAGAAGAAATTTCCTATCTGAGAAGAAAATTGCCAATAGTTTTGGACAATAAGCGTCAGCTGAGAAAGGCCAAATACGAAAAATAGATAAGAGAAGACAGCACTCATTTTGAAAAGAAGGCGATATTTTTTCATAATAAATCCTCTATAGATGTATGTGTATCACATCGTATAAACCCTAAGAACCACTGTTTTCATTTTTACATCCTAAAAATCACTACCTCCCCTAGAGAACTAAGGAAGGCAGTGATCACATTTTTAGGAATTAGGAATGAATACACGAAATCAATCGATCTTATGATTTTTTGTTTTTCAAGAATTCGTCGTATTGTTTTTGCATTTCGTTCAATACTTTTTCGTAGGCACCTTCAGATTTCAATTTTTCCATCAATTCTGGAATAGCTTTATCTGGGTCTACAGTACCAGTGTTGATAGCTGTATCGAATTGTTGCATTGTGTTAGAGATTGCTGAGATTTCAGATTTCACGCTATCAGTGTTAAAGATGAATCCAAGCGCTGGAGATTCTTTAGCTTCTGCCAATTGTTTCTTAGAATCTTCGATTTGTTGGTCTGTAACGTTTTCGTTGATGTAAAGGATCCAGTTGTTACCAGTGTTCCAACCTGACATGTGAGTGTTTCCTTTGTAGGCATCAAGAACGCGTACACGGTTTTCTTTACCTTCAACTTTTTCCCAGTTCTTACCTTCTGGACCATAAACAAGACCATTCAAGAGTTCTGGGTTCGTGTTCAAGAGGTTCAACACTTCCATTGATTTTTCTTTGTTCTTAGAGTTGTTTGAGATAACAAAGTTAGCAACTTGTGTTGTTTGGTTTTTCTTGATAAAGTTAGTGATTGGTTTGATTTGGATATCTTTGTTGGCAACACGAGAGAGCAAGCTGTTACCGTAGTCAGCTGGTCCTACTGTTTCTTCACGAACGAACCAAGTATCTTGTTGAAGGTCAAATGAAGTGTCGCTTGTTGCTACGTCTTTTGGAATGTATCCTGCTTCATAGAATTTGTGAAGAGTCTTCAAGTGTTCTTTGAAACGAGGTACTTCGTAACGGTTTACGATCTTAGTAGTGTCTCCTTCAAGGTCGATAACGAATGGAAGTCCATTTGGTACTGGGTAGTCAAAGTTATCAGATGGGATAAAGTTCTTCGTAACCGCAAATGGTACTACGTCTGGAGCTTTTTCTTTGATTTGTTTCAAGACTGGTTCAAGTGTTTCGTATGAAGTGACACCTGAAATGTCAATGCCATATTTGGCAAGAAGAGCGCCATTGAAGGCAAAGTTTTGAGATGATGCAACGTTGGCTGCAACTGGAACAGCGTAGATTTTACCGTTTACAGTGTTCCCTTTGATGTAAGCTGGGTCAAGTGCTTTGTAAAGCTCTGCTCCTTCTTTCTTGTACAATTCTGTCAAGTCAGCGTAAGCACCTTTTTGAGCATTTACAACATAGTTATCTGCAAAGGCAATATCGTAGTTTTCACCTGATGATGTGATAACTGACATTTTCTTACCGTAGTCACCCCATCCAAGGTATTGGATATCCAATTTAGCACCAACTTTTTCTTCGATGATTTTGTTGGCATTTTCTAGCAATTCATCCAAGTTATCTGGTTTGTCACCGATTTGGTACATTTTAAGAACAGGCTTGTCACCTGAAGCTGAGTCAGCAGCTTTTTTGTTGTTACCTGAGAGGTTTCCACAAGCGGCAAGGCTTGCAGCCAAAGCGACTACGCTAGCAGATGCAAAAGCATATTTTTTCCAGTTTTTCATGATAAAAACTCCTTTTTTTATTTTTAAACTTATAAACGATTTAATAATTTGTAACTTCAGTCACTAATATGAAGTTGGGAAGGGAGAAACGATGTTTCTCAGCAAGAGCTATTCTTTCACACCACCGATCGTCAACCCTTTAACAAAGTAGCGTTGGAAGAATGGATACAGAATCGCGATTGGAAGGGTTGCAACCACAACCATGGCCATACGTCCTGTTTCTTTTGGAAGAGCAACACCCAGTTGACCAGAAAGGCCGACTGCTTTAGCAATGTAGTCCATATTTTGCTGGATTTGCATGAGCAAATATTGCAATGGATACAAGTTGTCACTCTTGATATAAAGAAGGGCGTTGAACCAGTCGTTCCAGAAACCAAGAGCTGTCAAAAGCGTGATGGTTGCGATACCTGGAAGTGACAATGGCAAACAAATCTGGAAGAAGATCCGAGCTTCACTGGCACCATCGATACGAGCAGATTCGAGAATGGCTTCTGGAATGGTCTTCTTGAAGAAGGAACGCATCAAGATGATGTTGAATGGTGAGAGTAGCATTGGAACAATCAAGGCCCAAACGGTATCACCAAGTTGAAGCAAACGAGTCACCACGATATAGCCTGGCACCAAACCAGCGTTGAACAACATACTAAGAAGGGCAAAGATAGTAAAGAATCTGCGATACTTAAAGGTTGTCCGTGAGATGGCGTAGGCATAAGTGGTTGTGATGAAGACGTTGGTCACTGTCCCGACTACTGTTACAAAGACTGAGATAAAGAGCGCTTGGAGGATTTTATCCTTAAACTGAGCCAAGAACTCAAAACCATCTAATCCAAACTGTGATGGGAAAAAGCTATATCCATACTGGAGGATGCTCTTTTCGTCTGTCACCGAAATGATAATAACGAAGATAAAGGGCAAGATACAAGAAAGAGCGATCAAACCAGAGATAATACTAAAGAAGATATCTGCTTTCTTACTGAAGGAGTGAATGCCGACATTATCGATTTTTTCTTTTTTAATTTTTTCTGCCATGCTTTCCTCCTTTCTAGAATAGTGCTGAATTTGGATCGACTCGTCTTGCAAGCAAGTTTGATAGGATAACCAGAATCAAACCGACAACGGATTGGTAAAGACCGGCTGCTGAAGCCATACCGATATCTGCTGTCTGAGTCAAACCATTAAAGACATATACATCCAAAACGTTGGTTACATTGTAAAGCTGACCAGCATTGTGTGGAATTTGATAGAAGAGACCAAAGTCTGCACGGAAGATATTTCCGACTGCAAGGATGGTCAAGACTGTTACAAGTGGAGTCAACTGAGGAATGGTTACATTGCGAATACGTTGCCACTTGCTAGCCCCGTCCACTGTTGCTGCTTCGTAATAGGTTGGATCAATTCCCATGATTGTCGCATAGTACATGACACTGCTATATCCAAAGCCTTTCCAAATACCTAGGAAAAGGAGAAGGTATGGCCAAATGCCTAAGTCAGCGTAGAAGTTGACTTCCTTCATGCCAATGGACGTTAGGAAATGGTTGAAGACCCCTTTGTCAATGTTTAGGAAGGCATCTGTAAAGAAACTGATGATAACCCATGACAGGAAGTAAGGGAACAACATAGACGTTTGGAAAATCTTAACCATTCTCTTAGAGCGAAGCTCGCTAAGGATGATGGCAATCCCTACTGATACAATCAAACCGATAAAGATAAACCCGAGATTGTAAAGAACAGTATTTCGAGTAATGATAAAGGCATCTTTTGAACTAAACAAGAATCTGAAATTATCTAACCCGACCCATTTACTATTCACAATACTATCTATGAAACCATTACTGGTCATATGGTAGTCTTTAAAGGCGACCACATTCCCAAATACTGGAATGTAAAAGAATAGAATCAGCCAGAGAGCCCCTGGTAAAACCATCAAGAGAAAGATCCAGTTATCTCTCAAGGTCTTTGAAAACTTTTTCATAATTTCCTCCCTTTTTATTCCTAAAAACTGATTCTATCGAATTTTTAGGTTTGATAACGATTACATTATTAGTATACTCCTATTTGAAGGTCAGTTTAAACTACTAATTATAGAAAAAACTCCACAAATTATTTTATGTGGAGAAGTTTTTTATAAGAAATAGGTTTCACGAGAAACACTTTGCATACGATAAGTGTATTTCCGCTTTACTGATTGAAAACTTGTTCCAATATTGAGTGATGAAACTCGACAAAATGAACCTGGCCATTTATGATAGCCCCTGATTCGTTTTTCTCAATCTCTGGTCTTCCTTCGGTTTGTAAAAGAGCAGGATTGCCATCCTTGTAGCCAAAGAGAATCACCTCTGTCTCTGCTTCATTCACATAGCAAGCTAGGATATCAAACCGCCCAGAACCTGAACCTGCAATATAGCCATACCATTTAAAAGTATAATTCACCCCATCTACTTGCCCAAATTGCATTATCTGGTCTGGCACTGCAAGTCCATAGTAATTACCATAGGTGACCAAATTAGTTGACTTAAATCTTTCACCTTTACTATCCGAGTAGGATTCCATGGCTGTTTTTATCTTGTCTATTAAAGAACTATTATCTGTATCTGGCTCGCTCTCTGTAGTTACACTTGTTTTTAATAGAAATTCCTTAAAACGTTGCGCTAAATCTGTATTCTCAGTCTCTTCAAAATTTGCAGTAGGGATAGTTTCCAGTGTCTTATCGGTATGCAAGACCTGTACTTGCCCATCCTTCAGTGTAAATAGGTAGAAATGTTTATCCTGATTGTCATAGTAAGCATCCAAAATCAAGTAGTCATAAGCATTGTCACTCGATACTCCAAAAACATTCCATTTGACACTTTTCTGAGAGACTGTTGTAGTTTCTAATTTTTTGATTAGTTCATTTTTTTCATCAAAGTTTGCATGCTCTAGTCTATGATAGGACTGCCCCATAGAAGAAGCCCAGCTTGCAAACTCTTCCTCCCACTTTTCAGTATTGTATTGAATTAGTTTCTGAAAATCCGAGTAGTTCTTCATAATCAAGGCTTGGTCAGTCGGATTAGATAACTCGAGTTCTTCCATGGCTGTAACCGTAGCAGCCATCGGTGATTGAACAGTTGCAGCCTCGACTTCTTTTTCGTGCGAAAGAGCCTTTTGATAGGAATCTGCTAAATAGTGAAAATAGTTGGTTGTCTCCTTGGTTTGTTGCTCCCTTGATATTGACGGACTAGGTGCTCTATCCTCTGTCGATTTATGGCAGGCAGATAAGACTAGCACACTCGCACCTAGAACTAGTAGTAGCTTTTTCATGGTCAGACCTCCAAACTATCTTTCTACCTTCATTATACTCCTTCCCTATCTCCAAATCAAAAAAACATCTCCATGTATTTAAAAGGAGATGTTTAACTATCTGTGATAAATTTCTAGGTCGTATAAATCGTCGAAGCTGTCGCAATGGTGTGCCACTGGTTAGCTGTTGTGGCTGCAAAGTCCTTGTCTCCATAAAAATCGTTAAATGGAAGGATTTCGACTTCTAATTCTTCGATGCGGTCAATCTGACCTGCCAGATAACACTCAATGCGACTCTCTGCTCGCTTGATTCTTTGTAAGAGTCCGCCCATACGGATATCGACCGTATCCAAACCAAAGACCTTGTTTTCTTTCAGCCATTGTTGGCTAAAGAGTTTGTGGAAAGTTTCAATCTCACTTCTGAGTTTTGGTAATTCTTCTCTGGCGATTTGCTGCAAACTGACTTTGTCACCGACTTTATAAGTTTCACGAATGCGTCTTCCCACATCTACTTTGCTACTTAAAATGCCGTTCAACTGGGCCTGAGTTTCAAATAGATAAGAGTAGGCACTAGCTTTTTCTTTGATTTCAGCAAGGGTCTCCGCAGCATGCGCAAAGTGCGGCTTGTCTTGTTCAGGTGTTATGTGTAGGTCAAGGATCGGGCAGAGAACATCCTGATAAAAGACATAGCGGTTGGGATTGATACCACTGAGATTGCCTGGCAGGTCTGGCAAGAGGTTGGCAAGGTCAATCTGCATGAAGTCCTCAACTGATAGACCTGTATTGGTCTTGAAGTGAGCAGACAAACGGTCTAGGTCATTGCGGTAGCTGAGTTCTGCCCAGATTTGCAAACTTGGCAGGATAGAAAATTGAGCTGTCTCACCACCATTGTCCCCCCAACCCGTCACGATGACTTCTTTAATCTGATTAGCACGACAGGCTTTATTGGCCTCGATAGCCACTAGACGGCTGAAATGGTTGTTGGGTGTGAAACCAATCCACTTCCAAGCTCCCCCTGCAAAGGCAAGGTCATGACTAATCTTGTGATGATTGCGGAAGTTGCGGTTGTATTTTTCCTCGCTATCCTGATAATAATCCCAGTAAACCAAGGTCACGCGGTCTTTGAGACGGTCTAGGTAGACACGAGTTTCCTCAGGAATCTCCACGTCACGGTCGTACTGGCCATCCGCTGACATGAGTTTAAAGAACATATCGCTCCACATCTGGCAGTGGAAACCATACTTGTCAGCAATATCCAGCACGCGCTCCAAGTGTTGGCACATGAGGAGACTACGGTCCACAACACCGTTCAAAATGAGGTAGCGTCCCAAGCCAACCAAGTGGGCTTCGTCCATCCCGATATTGACCTTGCGAGTCTGCAGTTTAGACAGAGTGGCAAACATCCCATCAATCAGGTCATAAACCTTTTCTTCGTCAATAAGGAGAATGTCCTCCACATCACGGAGTTCCTGCACTTCTTTGACACCCCATTTAACGAAGGCCGACAAATGAGCCAAGGTCTGGATGCAAGGCACAAAGGTCATGTCAAACTGCTGGGCGTAGGCTTCGATTTCCTGCAACTCCTCAGCCGAATAGGCACCACGGAAATAACCAAAGTAGGGTTGCCCCTCAATTTGATAAGTGTCTTCCATATAAAGCTCAAAGGTTGAGTAGCCCATGAGAGCCAAGACCTCAATCATCTGTTTGGCAGAAGTCACATTTAGCACTGCATTTCGCGAACAGTCTGCCATGTAGGCCAAATATTCATAAGCCGCATGCTCCTCAATCTCGACCTTGTCACCTTCTACTAGAGCTGTTGCAAGAACTGACAAGGCGCGATAGAGTTGATGGGGTTTGCGATAAGTCAGGTGATAGTGTCCCCCCTCACCCTTGATAGAGATAGAGGCTTGGTCAGACTGAGCGACAGCTACCTCTACATCTGGCAGAGAAATGTGATTTTTTAATGTTTCAATAGCTTGCGTTTGTTTGGGACTAAGTCCTGTAAAAATTACCATTGATTTTCCTCCTGTAGCCAGTTGACAAGGGCACCGTAGAGATTGGCATCTGCATGATAGGTGCAGGCTTGGATAACAGGTGCGACCGTGTATTCTTCATAGGTTTCGACAAATTCATCGACAGCTTTTTTGACCCCTTGGATAAAGTCGGGGTTTTGGCTGATAGAGCCACCCAGACTAATGACATCTGGGTCGATGAGATACTGGATATTGAGCAAGCCTTGAGCCAGATTACGGTTCATGCGCTCAATGGCTTCTTGGCAAAGGGCATTGCCTGCTGCAGCTTCTTGGTAAATCTTGCGGCCGTCCCAGTCAGTCTGACCTGACTTTTCAATTACGTAGCGAACCATGTTTCCTGTAGATGCTAGTAGCGACCAGTTGTTGAGTTTTTCAGCTGGTTCAATGGTTGTCATATAGCCAAACTCACCACCTAAGCCGTGGCGACCACGGTGAAGTTTGCCATTGATAATCATAGCTCCGCCGATTCCAGTCCCAATCACGACACAGGCTGCATTTTCAATCTCTGGGTGAGCTAGCAATTCACTCAGTCCAACACAGTTGGCATCATTTTCTAGATGGATAGGGAGTTGATGATGAGCAAGAGCTTCATACCAAGAAAAGCCATGGATGTAAGGTACAGCACTGATTCCCTCAATCACACCTGTTTCTTGATTGACCGCACCTGGAACGCTCATAGCAATGCCGTTATAATCTTGCCCTGACAAGCGCTGGTCTAGCCAAGCCAGTAAAGCTTCCAAGTTTTCTGGCGTCAGTGTACTTGTCTTATCTAGTATTTTTCCATCAGGAGTCAGACTGGCAAACTTAATCCCAGTCCCTCCGATATCAATGGTTGCAATCGTCATATTATCACCAAAAAAGGGACGAATCAGTAGTTAATCCTTACTCTTTCGCCCCTCCTTTCTATCTCATAGTATTAGTTATAGAACACTTTATAACTATTAAATTTCTTCTTTTTTAATCAATTCTGTACGAATTTCTTGTGGAGCCAATAGTTCTGAATGAACTGGATATGGTCGCTCAAGTAAGTCAAGAATAGTTTGTTGGTGTTCAGATATGCGCACATTTTCTTGGCTCATATTGTAGTAACGAAGTACATATCCTTCTTCATTTTCAGCTACCTTAAAGGCTGTCGGGCAGACTTGTGGCAAGCTGAGTGCCGCATGACTCAAGAGGCTACCAGTCGCAGCAACACTTCCTTCTTGTTTAGCAACCTGAAGACTAGTGAACGGTGTTTGGAAGGCTTTGGCACGACGGAAGGCCGAGAAGCGTTCCCCTGCTTGGTGGCATTCAAGCGCAAACTCGACTTCAAACTCACGCAAGCACTGAGCCTCTGGCGTTGGGAAGTAACCCCAGTCACCTAACTCACCTGAGGCACGAAGGATGGTCACGGCAATGGTATCATCTCCAAGGATTTCATACTCGTGCAATCCTTTATTTGCCACCGTCACACCCTTTTCATCATCATAAAGGCTGACAAAGGCTTGTTGGTGTTGAGGATTTTCAGGATTTTCCCATGAAGCCGCTGGTTTATTTGGTCGTGTCACTACCTCATAGATGCTTTCAGAGTCATTGCTTGGACGTGTGTTATGAGTCTTAACCAAGAGACGGATACGGTGGTCCTTGGCTGTGTTAGTAAAGCGAGTCTTGAAGCGGATTTGTGGATTATCAACAAAGACGGTCATCTCTGTTTCAAGAAGAATGCTTGTCCATTCATCTGAACGTCCAGCTTCACGCGTCATAAACTCGATGATGCCTCTTTGTTCTGCATCCAATTTTTCGTCTGCACTTACTGGAATTGTCAATTCATGCTTGAGCAAGATCTTGGCAAAACGAGCTGTATTTTCCAAGACCTCATAGCCTTTCAGCTCGGCGTAGATAGGCTCTGTTCCTTTTGGTTGGAAATAGATGTACTCATTTCCAATGTCACCACGTTCTTCAAAGCGAATAACATCTTCATAAGCTTCATGAGTTGTCTTGTCGTAGACCGTGATGTTTTCATCCACGCTTACCGTTACAAATGGCGTATCAATCACTCCATTTTGGTAAATACCGTCACGGTGTTCTTGTTCCCCTTCAAGCAATTGGAAGGTTGTCCAAGAGAGAGGTGTTAGATGAACAGGCACTGTCACGCGCACTTGTCGAGCGATACGAGCTTGACGGAACTTGTCTTTTGGTAAATCGTACTCAAAGTTAGCTCCCAGATCTTCGATTTTCGCTTCTATTGCATGCCCTTCTAAGTCTTCGACACGGTAACTTGGCAAGGTCAAGGCTGCCATCTTCTTATAGCCTTCTGTTGGGTGCAATTCCTTGAAATCACAAGTCGCCACATCAATCACTGTGCTAACAGTGTCAACCTTGTCATGCAAGCCTGTATTGATAACCATAAAGAGATGGTCGCTTTGCGCTTCCTGAGTTGCAATTTTACCCTTCCACTCATTGAGAAGGTTAGTTTTCACAAAGTTAGCAACTTGGTTAACCTTGGCAAAACGTGTCTCCATCTCGCGGTGAACTTCGTCCACGCTACAGCCACAGATACTATCATGGGGCGCATTTTGTAGAAGGACTTTCCAAGCATAGGTCAACTGGTCCTTGTGGTTGTGGCCGCCAGTGATGACAATCAATGGTTCCACTACTTGTTCTAGCAGGTTGCTATTTTCTTGGAAAGCTTGTTTGAGGTAAATCCGTGATGAAGAAGTGTTAGCCAGTGTATACCAACCATCTGTTTCCTGACTGGTCAACTCACCTGTAACGGTAGATAGTTGCTCAGGCAGAGCACTTTCTACTGCGTGGATATAGTCATCAAAGGAACTATGCACAAAGGTCACATCTGGGAAGAGTTCATTTGCCACACGAATGGCTTCGCTCAGATTTCTCTGTACAGGCTGGTGGTCACATCCGTTCATCATCAACCATTGGTTGGTCGAAGCGTAGTCACGTACGTCTGCCAATTTTTGTTTCCAAAAGGCCAGGGCTTCATCCTTATCAACAGGGATTTCATTCCCATTACTGTACCAGTTGGCAAAGAGGATGCCAAGGACACGACTTCCATCAGCACCCTGCCAGTACATTTCTGAAAACTGGGAAGTAAACTGCTCATCTTCGAGGACTTGGTTGTCAAATCCAATCGGCTTCACACCACGGCCAAAGGCTGCCACGTGAATGCCTGATTTTTGAAGGATTTGGGGAGCTTGTCCCATATTTCCAAAGGTATCTGGGAAATAACCAATCTGGGTTGATTTGCCCCATTTTGCACATTCTGCTTGACCAATCAAGGTATTGCGGACGTTGGCTTCGCTGGAAATCAAGTAATCATCCTGCAAGATGTAAAAGGGACCAATTTTGAGTTTGCCTTGGTCGATGTAACCTTGGACTTTGTCGCGATTTTCAGGACGAATTTCCAAGTAGTCATCGAGGACAATGGTTTGGCCATCCAAGTGGAAACTCTTGAACTCAGGGTCATTTTCAAAGAGATCAAAAAGATTGTCAAATAACTCCACCAACTGCATACGGTGGCTTTCAAAAGGTAAGTACCACTCACGGTCCCAGTGACTATGTGAGATAATATGTACGACAACATTTTCCATGAAGTAAAACCTCATTCTAACTTAAATTTTTATTTTTATCTAACTAAAGAACTGACTAGCGAATATCTAGATAATCCAAGACTAACTCACAGAACATCATATTGGCCCAAGAGAACCATTCGCGAGAGTAGAGCGTTGGATCATCTACGTGGAAGCTTTCATGCATGACACCTGTGCCACCATCGCAGGCAACCAGCTGATCGAGCAAGAATTTCTTCTCCGCCTTATCTCTTGTTGTCAAGCCCTGGATAGAAAGGGCGATTGGCCAGATATAGCGATAGAAGGTATGGGAACTTCCAAGACCACTAGCGTATTCTCCTTGGTAGAAGTATGGATTTTCAGGGCTCAGAATGGTGCGGCGTGTGGCTTGATACACTTCATCGTCAATCGCACAGTAACCAAGATATGGAGCAGCCAGTAGACTTGGTACGTTTGGATCATCCATGATGCTGGCATTTCCTAGACCATCCACTTCAAAGGCGTAAATCTTTTCGCCCTTGCTATTGGTGGTGTAGGCATAGTTTTCGATACCTGCTTGGATCTCTGCTTGCAGACGTTTAGCATCTGCGATGACACTCTCGCTATCAGCTAGGTTCAGTTCTGCAAAGATTTCTTGGACATACCCCAAGACAACGACTGCAAACATATTGGACGGAATCAAATAGCTATACTGACAGCAGTCATCACTCGGACGAAAGGCTGACCAGGTCATACCTGTCACGGCAAAGTCAGGTCCAAAGCCATCATTTACCAGCGTATCTTCCTTGCGGTCTGTATCCCGAACAAAACGATAAGGAGAGTTGTTGTGATCTTGCTCTACCGTCCAGAGATGAAGGATTTCCTTGGTTGCTGTGACAAAAGTTTCATCAAACTGACTGGTTTCGCCAGTCTCTTTCCAAAGGAGATAAGCCAACTGCAAAGGATAGCAAAGCGAGTCCACCTCATACTTGCGCTCCCAAATCCAGCCGTTAAGATCTGTGTGGTCTGTCTCATGGTGACCCTTCCAGTTCTCCTCAATGTTAAAGGAATTGGCATAAGGATCCTTGAGCACCAAGGTCATCTGACGCTTAACCAAACCTGCAATGGTCTGACGCAGGAGGACATCTCTTTTAGCCACATGCAGGTAGGGTCTGAGTTGGGCTGTCGAGTCCCGAAGCCACATGGCAGGAATATCCCCTGTCAGTACAAAGGTCGAACCATCTTCTAGGATTTCGACCGTATTGTCCAAGGTGTCGGTGTAGCAACGCTCAAAGACATCCACCCACTCCGGATGGTCCTTGGCCCGCTCCGCTACTTCGTCCAGCCATTCTCTAACAATTTCTTTCGAATAAATCATCGTGCAGTTTCCTCTTTCAAACAAGTTTCATGTTCAGTATAAAAAAAAACGCCTCCAAAAGATATACACAAACTAAAGGCGTTTTGAAACAAACTTATGAAAAAAATTAAGTAGAGATTCCTATTGTTTCATTTATTCTAAAAATCATAGTCATCATCTAGCATTGCTTCTGCATTTCCCATTAGATACCCCGCACCCACTTGAGAAAAGAAATCGTGATTAGCAGTTTCAATCGAAATACCATTCATGACAATTGGATTCACATCAAACGCTGTGATATTCGAAAAATAACTTTGAAAACCCATATTTTGTAGCGCTTTATTGGCATTGTATTTAACAAATACCTTTATTTCTTCTGCCAAACCAATAGGTGCATAGACTTCATCTGTATATGCAAACTCATTTTCCAAAAGATCATCTAAAAAACGATACATCCAAGTTGTGAACTCATGTTGTTCTGCCTCTGAGAGCTCATCAAAAGTTAAGCGAAACTTATATCCCAGATAAGTCCCATGTACAGATTCATCCCTAATTACTAATTTGATTAACTCTGCTAGATTAGCTAGTTTATTTTGTCCACGATACCAAAGCGGTATGAAAAAGTTGCTATAATATAGGATTCCTTCTAAAAACACACTCGCAACCATCACCTGTAGAGGGGTTCCATGCTGATACATCTCATTTATCTTTTGGGCCTTATACTGCATTTTAGGATCCTGATTCATCCAATCATATATTTTCTCAATTTCCTTAAAAGTATTTAACGAAATCAATATGGTACCGTATGTCTTAGCATGGATAGATTCCATAAATGTAAAATCACTCAGAACCGCTCTCTCCTTGCGAGTTCGAACGTGCTGTTTAATAGAATACAAGCCCTCTTCGGATTGAAGCGTATCAAGCAAAGCCAAGCCTCCAACCGCTTTCTTGACAATCTCTTTTTCCGGATCTGATAGTTGCTTCCAATCAAGCCAGTCATTTGATACTGGAACACGAGTATCAATCCAAAATTGTGCCGTAGCTTTATCCCAAACATAGTCGTCTAACTCATCCTCGACTTCTTTCCAATTCAATGTCCGATGTAACATATAAATCCTCCTCAAAAATCATAGTCATCATCACGTGATTCTTCTATCCTATGAATAGACATCTGCCCGAGAAGCTCGTGCTTTCTCAGCCTATTCAATACTCCATCAAGCGCAGAGAGAATCTCCCTATCAACCGGGTACCTCTCTTTGACCCCGATACTCTCTAACAAATGATTGGCTTCTCTTTGTACAAGGTTCTGAGTCAATTTTTGAATGTCAGCATCTACATAAAGTTCACGAATGATTTTCCCCTCTGTTTTTAAGATTCTGTCAATCATTTCAACAGCCCAGATTTGAAATGAAATTTGACCAGCTCTATCCATTCCTGCCAAAAGAAGATTGACTTTATGTATCAGATAGTCACAATGCAATGACTCATTCAAGAGAATCATTTTCACCATTTCACCAAGATTAGTAAAGCCCTTTTGAATCCACAATTTCATCAAAAAGGCAAGTTGACTATAAGTCATGATTCCTTCAACACAAGTAGCCATAAAGCGCTTCTGAATCGCATTTTTACTATGATATACCGTGTCAACTCTTTCTAGTCGCTCTACTACCAATTTATGTTGATCTACCCACTCAAATAAGGATGCCACCTCCTGTTCGTCCTCATTAAAGGAGTATAAAATAGTATTATAAGCCTTGGTATTTACCATTTCAGTGAACTGTAGATTGTTTACAATAGCAACCTCCTGTTGTGAGCGTTCACTATGCAGTATAAACTCCTCCGCCTCTAGCGACTGGTAAGTTGATAAATTTGCAAGAAAGATCAGCGAACGATTTAATTCTTGCTTCTCCTCTACCGACAAACGATTAAAAGCAAGTTTGTCATTTTCAATTGGAATTCGATTGTCTAACCAAAATAACGATGTCGCCCTCTCCCACGTAGCGTTATCTAACTCATCCTCAATCTCATTCCAGTTGATTGCTTTGTAGTATAGAAATTTTTTTGACATCTTCTCTCCTTAAATCATGCAAGATTCACAGCTATTTACACTGCTGAATTCGTCATCCTCTGTATAGGTTCTAACATAATAAAGTGATTTTATCCCTTTTCGCCACGCGTAATTCCGAAGACGATTCAAGTCACGTGTCGTTAGCATTGTACTTCCCTTAGTTTTCCATTCATATAGTCCTTCAGGTAATTGAGAACGCATAAAGAGAGTCAGACTCATTCCCTGATCAATGTGTTTTTGTGCGACTGCATATACATCAATAATTTTACGCTGATCCATGTTATAAGCAGTCTCATAAAATGGTAAGGTATCATTGGACAGATACGGAGCGGGATAAAAGATCGATCCCACCTTCTTTTCCTGCCGATTTTCTACCAACTGAGTAATCGGATGAAGAGAAGCGCTCGTTTCATTGATATAAGAAATAGAACCATTAGGCGCTACTGCTAAACGATTTCGATGGTAGAGACCATCTTTCATGACCTTCTCCCTTAGTACCTTCCAATCTTCTTTCGTTGGAATAGGCATATTCTTAAAAATGGCTGCTATCTTAGGAAATCTAAATACAAAATCCTGCTCTACATATGGTGAAAAGTAACTTCCATCGGCATAGCGTGAATCCGCAAATTCATAGAATGTCTCACGTCGCTCTCTTGCGATTCTATTGCTAGATACTAAAGAATAATAATTCAATGCTAAGAAATAAGCTTCTGTAAATTCTAAAGACTCTTTTGAACCATACTTGATTTGGTGCAAAGCGAGGACTGTGTGTAATCCCATCGCTCCGAGTCCTATTGTATGGTAGAGACGATTTCCCTTATTTACTGTAGGCACCTCTTCGACAGACTCTAGATCCGTAACAGTCGTTAAGGCACGAACCATTGCATCAACAGAGGCAGCAAAATCTTCAGATTTTAGTAAATTAACAATATTAGTTGATCCAAGGTTACAACTAATATCCGTTCCTACCTCATGATAGGACAAATCATCATTCAATACAGATGGAGTCTGTGGTTGCAAAATCTCCGAGCAAAGGTTACTCATAATGATTTTCCCTTTGACGGGATTCGCACGATTAGCGACATCGATATTTAAAATATAAGGATAGCCAGACTCTTGTTGCAAACGGGAAATTTCCTGTTTCAATTCTCTCGCTTGAACAACCGTCTTTTCGATAGCTGGATTTACAACCAATCGGTCGTATTCAGCCGTGATATCTACATACGAAAAAGGTTTCCCATAGACTTTTTCAACATGATAAGGATTAAACAGATACATGGGTTGATTTGTTTTAATCAGCTCGTAATACTTATCCGGAACGACCAACCCCAGAGAGAGGGTTTTAACACGAATTTTTTCATCTGCATTTTCCTTCTTTGTCGATAAAAAGGCGAGAATATCCTGATGAAAAACGTTTAAGTAAACGACCCCTGCCCCATTTCTCTGTCCTAGTTGATTGCTATAGCTAAAAGAGTCTTCTAGTAGTTTCATTACAGGAAGCACTCCCGAAGAAGCATGTTCAATTCCTTTTATAGGAGAACCACTGGCACGTAGATTCGATAAATTCACTCCAACCCCACCACCAAGTCTAGAGAGTTGCAAAGCAGAATTGACCCCACGTCCGATAGATAACATAGAATCATCAAGATCTATCAGAAAACAAGAAACCATCTCACCACGCCGTTTTTTCCCTGCATTTAAGAATGTGGGGGTCGCAGGTTGGTACCGTTGGGTGATCATTTCCTCCGAAATTTTTGTCGCTAAGTTCTGATCGCCATTTCCTAGATAGAGGGCATTAAGGAACACCCGGTCCTCGAACGATTCCAAATAGGTCTTGGAATCATCAGTCTTTAGTGCATATTGATTATAAAATTTATAAGCTCCCATAAAACTCTTAAATGCAAAACCATGTTCCTTGATCTTTTGATATAAATCCTCTAAAAAATTACTATCAATCTCACCAGACTCCCCACGATACAAGCCCACAACCTCTTCATCCACATAATCCTCTCGAATTAAATACTGGAGACGTTCTTTCAAACTTGAAAAATGCATCGTATGAGGTTCAATTTCATTCTTTAAATAGTCTGTTAAGGCTTCTCTATCATAGTAAAGAGGAATTTCACCATCAATTGGAATGTTCACCATATTGTTCAAAACAAAATAATCCTTAGTAGCTGACATCTATTTTTTCCTCCGCTTTCTCAAAACTAGCTAAAATATGTTTGGAAAGCCTCTCTACATCTTCATCTGTCCCACGTAATTCAAAAACATCTATAACAGGAAAGCCAAACTGCTCTGCATATTGAAAAGCCGTTAGACAGAATTGCTTATTGAAATTTCGATTACCACTCCCGATAATTCCTAAGCAATAACGAAAATTTCCTTGATACTCCAAAAATTTTCGAAGGTTTCCCGTTAAAATTTCTTGGAAACCAGTATCAATTCCATTTCCCCCCTCTAGATAAGTTGGCAAAAAACTGACAAAGGGACCATCTACCGTAATCGCCTTTCCCTTTAAATCTTTTATATTCAAAGACTCAACTTCTCTATGATGCGTCGTTTCTATATATTGACTGACCCGTTGTACAAAAGAGCTCGTATTCCCACTTAAACTAATATAATAAAATCTAATTTTTTGCATGACTCCTCCTTTTTTGATACAATATATTGTGTTCGTTGAATACACGTACGCTATATATTGTGTTTTTATTTTACTGTATCTACATGATAAAAAAATTGATATTCGTCAAGTTTCTATAAATTTATTCAAAATTAGGAGTTCCTATGTCCCAACCATGCTTTTATACAGTCCCTCTTTTTAGCACACTATCATATGATGAACTTCAGGGCATTCATAGTCTATTTAACCATAAGGAATTTAAAAAGGGCGAGTTGATTTTCTCACCCTTTGACGAAGAAACTTTAATCATTGTTAATAGAGGACAATTTAAGGTCTATCGTCTGACTAATGACGGAAACGAACAATGTATCCGTATCGTTGGCAAAGGAAATTACGAAGGAGAAAACTATCTCTTTGGAGAGAATAATCAGGATCTCTACGGGGAAGCCTTGGTCTCTACAGAAATCTGTGTCATTCATAAAAAGGATTTTCAATACCTTCTCCAGAGTTTTCCACATTTTAGTTGGCAACTTCTGCGTCTTAATGCCAGAAAAGCAATCCAGACGGAAGAACAAGTCACCTTATTGGCCCTTGAAAAAATAGAACAACGCCTCGCTTGCTATCTTATACACCTTGCCGAAAAAGAGAACAATCCTAAATTCACCTTCACTTTGCCAATTTCAGAAAAGGAACTCGCTAGTTACCTCGGAACGAGGCCCGAAACTATTTCGCGAAAATTTAAGATTTTTGAAGAACATCACTATATTCGGAAGATACGTCGTACTATTCATATCACAGATGATGAGGCCTTAAGGAATTTGTATTGATTTAAAGTTTTTTTGTTCATTTCATGTTATACTATATAAAACGTTTACAAAGAGATAACTATGAAACCACTACTTGAAACCATCGATACCCGCTTTGGTACTGCTAGCAAGCATGCCTTCTCTCGGGGAAATACCCTGCCTTACACAGGCGTTCCTTTTGGGATGAATTACTTTGTTCCCCAGACCAGTGACCAGGAGGGCGCTTGGTTTTTCGATCCGCATCTGCCCATCTTTCAGGGGATTCGATTAACCCACCAGCCCAGTCCTTGGATTGGGGACTACTCTTGGCTACTCCTGACACCTGTTACAGGCCAACTGGGCGGAGACAGTCTCTTTCATCGCCAATCTTCCTATGATAGGGATAAGGCCTCTTTCCAACCTCATTATCTGAAAATTTTCTCCCTGCGCTATCAGATCGAAACCCAGCTTACTTCGACTTGTTACGGTGCTTCTATTCGTTTAGAGCAAAAGCAAGACAAAGCCCTCTCCCTCTGTCTTCACGCAGCGGATGAACTGACAGTCGAACAAATAGATAAGCGGACTCTTGCCCTGAGACAAGAAGGCAAAACAGAGACCAACAAAAATCCGCTAAAACTATTCACTGCCCTGCAAATGAACACGGATATTCTTGCTGTCAGCCAAGAAGGCGGAGACTGGCGTATTGACCTTGCAGATAGCCATGCTGAAATCCAGCTAGCAACTTCTTTCATCTCGCCTTCTCAAGCTCTGCTTAATCTACCTCAAAAGGACTTTGATAGCTGTAAAGCCAGTGCACAAGCAGACTGGGAAGATCTCCTCCATCGTTTTGACGTTATCGAGACAGGAGAGGCTGACCGAACCTTCTTTGACCACTGCCTTTACAGACTCTTCCTCTTCCCACAGACTTTTTATGAGGTTAATGAATCAGGGCAATCCATCCACATGGATCTGACTACTGGTACTGTCAAATCTGGTGTCCTCTTCAGCAACAATGGCTTCTGGGATACCTTCCGCACTACCTTCCCCCTCTTTGCTCTTATCATACCGGAACACTATCACCGCTTTCTAGAAGGTTTCCTCAATAGCTACCGCGATACTGGTTTTCTGCCTAAATGGCTAGCCCCAGATGAACGTGGCATGATGCCGGGGACTCTATTGGACGGTATTATCGCAGATAGTGTCTGCAAGGAAATGGCTCCTGACTTGGAAGAAGAACTCCTCCAAGCTATGTTGGAGACAGCCACTAAGTCCGACCCTCTGGGCATCAATGGTCGTCACGGTTTGGCACAATACCAAGAATTAGGTTATCTCTCTACCGACCACCACGAAAGCGTCAGCCATACCCTAGACTACGCCTATAGTGACTTTTGTATCGCCAGCTGTGCCGAAAAACTAGGGGAAAGAGAAATAGCTGAGACCTACATGTCTGCATCACAAAATTACCGCCATCTCTTTGACGCTGAGACAGGCTACATGCGAGCGCGAGACAGCCAAGGCAACTTCCGCCCTGACTTCTCCCCTTATAGTTGGGGACGAGACTACGCCGAATGCTCTGCCATTCAAGCGACTTTAGGTGTCTTACATGACATCCCAGGTTTGCGTCAACTCATGGGGGGAAAAGAAGCCTTCAGCCACTATCTTTTGAAAGCCTGTCAGGACGCTCCCCTCTTTGAAACGACAGGTTATGGTTATGAGATTCATGAAATGAGCGAGATGGCTACCGCTCCTTTTGGGCAAATCGCCATTTCCAACCAGCCTAGCTTCCACATTCCTTATCTCTTCCGCTACAGCGACTACCCTGACTACACTGCCCTTCTCATCAAGACCCTGCGTCAGAAAGCCTTTCACCCAAGCTGGGAAGCCTATCCTGGCGATGAAGACAATGGTAGTCTCTCTGCTTGGTACATCTGGTCGGCTCTCGGATTTTATCCGACCTGTCCAGGCAAACCAAGTTATGACCTCGGAGTCCCTCTCTTTGACCATCTCCGTGTCTACCTGGCTAAGGAAAATAAATGGCTGGATATCTATGCTAAGCAAAACCACAGCCATTTCAACTTTGTCAAAGAGTACCGACTGGACAAGACTCCTGTAGCTAGCATCCAACACCAAGACCTCTTAAAAGCTGAGCAACTAACCTTCACCCTCAGCTGGCTACCAAATCACTCATAACCAAAAGAACCTTTGCATCATGCAAAGGTTCTTCTTTTATGAAACTTGAACTTGAAGTTGATCAATAAGCTGCCCCTCTACCGTCAAATTCAAATAAAAATCAAGGATTTTATCTCCTGCAAAATACAAGGTTGGCAGCGCCAGCCTTTTTTTATTCTCACCAACTTGAAACGCAAGGACTTGAATCTCGTCCCGATAGGCGACACCATGCACACCCGTCCCTGGTTGAATCGAAATCTTAGCTTCTAAAGGACTGCTAGATTCTCTGCGTTTCACTGTAAAGTGGACATTTTCTCCCTTGGTCACAGCTAGACTTTTTTCTGAAAACTCTAGCTGCTGAACAGCTTCTTTTTTCGACAAGGTAGGTGTTTTATAGAGTGAAATTTTGGTCAACAAAGGCAAAGCCTGTGCCTCTGTAATGGTCACACGTATCTTCTGCGCCTCAATGACTGATCCTCGTAAGAGACGTTTGTAGCCAACAGTATAACCAGATCCAAACTCCTGCCAGGCACCATCCAACTCTACCTGAACATGGAAAGCAGCGATGCGTTGCCCCAGCTTCAAATCTTCTCTTAACTCAATCACATCAAAAGCTTTAGGAGCCCCTAAATCGAGCTCTAATTGGATTGGCAACTCTGCATCACTTGCCCATGAACTGGTCTTCCGTCCATCTGTCAGATGATGACAGGCAAAGTCTGGCGATAGAGCCGGACCAGATACCTTGGCTCCCAGAGCCAAATCTTCTTTATAGATCTCGTTACGGTAGGCAGCAAATTCATAAAGTCGCTGGATATCCCTTTCATCAAAGAGGCCATCTTGGTTCGGCGGGATATTAAGCAAGAGTGGAGTTCCCCGCCCTACCGAGTGAAAATAAATCTCGACCAACTCCTCGAGAGACTTGGGATCCTGATCCTCATGGTAAAACCAGCCCGAGCGAAGAGAAACATCTGCCTCACCAATTGAAAATAGCGTCCCAGAGGGGTCTCCGTGCTGTAAGTAATCCAATGCAGCCTCTGTCCCCAACTGGTCGGGCTTGACTTTTTGCCACAAGGGATCCCTTGCATAGCCCCGTTCATTGCCAATCCAGCGAATACTAGTTCCCTCAGTTGAGAAAATCAAACAATCGCCCTGCAAGTCACGAATGGTTTCAAACCAAGTCTCAAACTCATAGTTGACCTGCTGGGCCCCTTCGCCTCGAGCACCATCCATCCAAACCTCAGCGAACTTACCAGCATTCCCATAGTCAGGATTTGATAATATTTCCTTCAACTGAGCCAGATAATAGGCATTGTAGTCCCCTTCTCGGTCCACATGATAAAGGGAACTGTGGGCATCCCAAGGAGACAAATACACTCCCATATCCATGTCAAACTCAGTTGCAGCTCGGGATACTTCGAGGAGCAAGTCCCCTTTTCCATCTCGCCAAGGACTAGCCTTGATCGAATAATCTGTGTGATCTGTCGGGTAGAGGACAAAACCATCGTGGTGCTTAACCACCAAAATCAGCTTTTTAAAACCTGTTTCTTTGAGTACCCGAACCCATTCACGCGCATCCAACTTGGTCGGGTTAAAACGCATAGGATCCTCTTGCCCACTTCCCCATTCTTGGTCATAAAAGGTATTGGGGCCAAAATGGATAAAGGCAGCTAGTTCATCCTCTAAATAAGCTAGCTGGGCCTGACTTGGTAATGGTCCATGAGGTTTTATTTTCGTCATCATCTCGTATCTCTTTCTCTGATTATTTCTCTTGTTCACAAAGTTATCCACAACTTGTGGATAAGAAAACATGCCTAAAAACTAGCTTTTCTAGACTCCGGCTCTTTGACTTTGAACCTATCACCTTCAGCAAACTCTGCTCAAATCCCCACTGCACTAGGATTTCTACTAGAAAGCTGGCTCGTTACTAGTTTCCGGTACTATTATCAAGAACCCTCTAGGATATTAGCTGAATGTCCTGCTCTCCCCAGACTTATCCACAACTTGTGAATAACTCCTTCTTCCTAGTTGTTACCTCGTTGACTATAACAAAAAATCTAGGTACCGTCAATAAGACAAGGCTGTCTCCCTAAATACTCAGAAAAGATTCTATAATTTGTACAATATACATTTAAAGTGGCCTAGAAGAAAGTCTTTTCTGATAGATTTCATATAATTTTCTAAGTGGCTTTCAACCATTGCTCTTCTCAATTCCTCGTCAGAAATGACTTAAAATCTGGACATTTCTTCTTAAAATGTGAAATTTAGCATAATTTTTTCAAAAAATATTATATTCTTTATAGTAGAAGTTTATACATTTATTTCCTCTAATTCCTTTTGCTATCGTATAATAACATAAAATACTACTAAAACCTTGTTTTGTCCGAATTTTTAATCATTTTTTACTATTGACACGCCTCTGAGAATATGATATAACGTAAATGTAAGCGGTACCAAAAAGGTGCCACCGTGAAAATTTTTAAGGAGGAAAACACATGTCTTCACATCCAATTCAGGTATTCTCAGAAATTGGGAAACTGAAAAAAGTTATGTTGCACCGTCCAGGCAAAGAGTTGGAAAACTTGTTGCCGGACTATCTCGAAAGGCTTCTTTTTGATGACATTCCATTCTTGGAAGATGCTCAAAAAGAACATGACGCATTTGCTCAAGCTCTTCGTGATGAAGGAATTGAGGTCCTTTACCTAGAGCAATTGACTGCTGAATCATTGACTTCCCCAGAAATCCGCGATCAATTTATCGAGGAATATTTAGACGAAGCTAACATCCGTGGTCGTCAAACCAAGGCGGCTATTCGTGAATTGCTTCACGGTATCAAGGACAACCAAGAATTGGTTGAAAAAACTATGGCAGGGGTTCAAAAAGTTGAATTGCCAGAAATTCCTGAAGAAGCAAAAGGCTTAACTGACTTGGTTGAGTCAGACTATCCATTTGCTATTGACCCAATGCCAAACCTCTACTTCACTCGCGACCCATTTGCAACCATTGGTAATGCCGTATCACTTAACCACATGTATGCAGATACTCGTAACCGTGAAACTCTTTATGGTAAATATATTTTCAAACACCATCCAATCTATGGTGGAAAAGTAGAATTAGTCTACAACCGTGAAGAAGATACACGTATTGAAGGTGGAGATGAGCTCGTTCTTTCTAAAGACGTTCTTGCAGTAGGTATCTCTCAACGTACAGATGCAGCTTCGATTGAAAAACTCTTGGTGAACATCTTCAAGAAAAATGTTGGCTTCAAGAAAGTATTGGCATTTGAATTTGCTAACAACCGTAAATTCATGCACTTGGATACTGTCTTCACCATGGTTGACTATGACAAGTTCACAATTCACCCAGAAATCGAAGGCGATCTTCGTGTGTACTCTGTCACTTATGAAAATGAAAAACTCAAGATTGTTGAAGAAAAAGGTGACTTAGCTGAACTTCTTGCGAAGAACCTCGGCGTAGAAAAAGTTCATTTGATCCGTTGCGGTGGTGGCAATATCGTAGCAGCTGCGCGTGAACAATGGAATGACGGTTCCAACACTTTGACCATCGCACCTGGTGTAGTCGTCGTTTATGCCCGCAATACCATTACCAATAAGATCCTAGAAGAATACGGGCTTCGCTTGATTAAGATTCGCGGAAGTGAATTGGTTCGGGGCCGTGGTGGACCTCGTTGTATGTCTATGCCATTTGAACGTGAAGAAGTATAATCGCTGTTCAGTATTTGTCAATAAAAAATGTAAAAAAATAGAAAGAGGAAATAATAGAATGACACATTCAGTATTCCAAGGACGCAGCTTCTTAGCAGAAAAAGACTTTACTCGCGCAGAGTTAGAATATCTTATCGGTCTTTCAGCTCACTTGAAGGATTTGAAAAAACGCAATATCCAACACCACTACCTTGCTGGTAAAAATATCGCCCTCCTGTTTGAAAAAACTTCTACTCGTACACGTGCAGCCTTTACAACTGCAGCTATTGACCTTGGTGCTCATCCAGAATACCTCGGAGCAAATGACATTCAGTTAGGTAAAAAAGAATCTACTGAAGATACTGCAAAAGTTTTGGGTCGTATGTTTGACGGGATTGAATTCCGTGGTTTCAGCCAACGTATGGTTGAAGAACTGGCAGAATTCTCAGGTGTTCCAGTATGGAACGGTCTAACTGACGAATGGCACCCAACTCAAATGCTCGCTGACTACTTGACTGTTCAAGAGAACTTCGGCCGCTTGGAAGGCTTGACATTGGTATACTGTGGTGATGGACGTAACAACGTTGCCAACAGCTTGCTCGTAACAGGTGCTATCCTTGGTGTTAATGTTCACATCTTCTCACCAAAAGAACTCTTCCCAGAAAAAGAAATCGTTGAATTGGCTGAAGGATTTGCTAAAGAAAGTGGTGCACACATCCTCATCACCGAAAATGCAGACGAAGCTGTCAAAGGTGCCGATGTACTTTACACAGACGTTTGGGTATCTATGGGTGAAGAAGACAAATTCGCAGAACGCGTTGCACTTTTGAAACCTTACCAAGTCAATATGGACTTAGTGAAAAAAGCAAACAACGAAAACTTGATCTTCCTCCACTGTTTACCAGCATTCCACGACACTCACACTGTTTATGGTAAAGATGTTGCTGAAAAATTTGGCGTAGAAGAAATGGAAGTAACAGACGAAGTCTTCCGCAGCAAGTATGCTCGTCACTTTGACCAAGCAGAAAACCGTATGCACACTATCAAAGCTGTTATGGCTGCTACTCTTGGAAATCTCTACATTCCTAAAGTATAAAACTTACTCGTATACACAACACAGGGGTTGAGACGAAAGCTATGATAGCTTATCAGTTCTAGCGAAAGAAAGCAAGGATTCCGTTTGACAGATTTGCCACCTTACTCTTGTCATCTTCCTGCTTCCTAGTCTCATTCTGATAAACGTCGGCTGTGCGTTCAACCCCTTTTATTAGTAGTAATGACTAATTTGTCTTTTAAAAAGACGCTACCTCCACTTCATATTTTATCATCATACCTGCCTGTAGCTCTTGGAGTTCTGTCAGGTTTACCATATTAAAGGAAGGAGAGCTCATGTCTCATAGAAAAATCGTCGTTGCTTTAGGCGGAAATGCCATCCTCTCCACTGATCCATCTGCCCAAGCTCAACAAGCTGCTCTGGTAGAAACAGCTCGTCATCTGGTTAAGTTGATTCAAAACGGAGATGAACTGATCATCACTCACGGAAATGGTCCTCAGGTGGGTAATCTCTTGCTTCAACACTTGATGGCAGATTCGGAAAAAAACCCTGCCTTCCCCCTTGATTCTTTGGTTGCCATGACCGAGGGTAGTATCGGTTTTTGGCTACAATGTGCTCTTGATAACGCATTGCTCGATGTAGGACTTGATAAAAATGTCGCTTCTGTTGTTACCCAAGTTATAGTAGACAAGGAAGACCCTGCCTTTATCAATCCCACCAAACCAATCGGTCCATTCTACTCAGAAGAGGATGCCAAAGCTGAGAGCGAAAAAACAGGAGCAACCTTCAAAGAAGATGCCGGTCGTGGCTGGCGTAAAGTGGTGGCTTCACCAAAACCAATCGACATTAAAGAAATCAACAGCATCCGCACCTTGCTCGATAATGGTCAAGTTGTCATCGCAGCAGGTGGAGGAGGTATCCCTGTCGTTAAAAATGAAAACGGTTACTTACGTGGGGTCGAAGCCGTTATCGACAAAGACTTTGCGTCTCAACGACTAGCAGAACTCGTCGAAGCTGACCTCTTTATCGTCCTTACTGGCGTAGACTATGTTTATGTCAACTACAATAAACCAGACCAAGAAAAACTTGAACACGTTACTATCAGTCAACTAAAAGAATACATCAAACAAGGACAATTCGCACCGGGTAGCATGCTACCAAAAGTCGAAGCTGCTATCGATTTTGTAACCAACCGCCCAGAAGGCAAGGCTGTTATCACTTCCCTCAGCAATCTAGGCGCCTTGATCGAGTCCGAAAGCGGAACAATTATTGTTAAAGACTAGCCATTTTAACCCAAGTACAAGCTCTAACTAGGAGTACTCAGATAAACCAACATCATTCGTTTTTATACTTTGTGGCATAGTTTAGGAGGAAAAACAAATGAGTGAAAAAACAAAAAAAAGGTTCCAAATGCCTTCATCTTACACTGTTTTGATCATTATTATTGCTATCATGGCAATCTTGACTTGGATCATTCCAGCAGGTAAGTATGACACGAACGAAGCAGGTGGCCTCATTGCAGGTACCTATCAAACTGTTGACTCTAATCCCCAAGGGATTTACGATATTCTGATGGCTCCAATCCGGGCGATGCTCGGTCACGAACCAACTAAAGCCGCTATTGACGTAGCCTTCTTCATCCTCATGGTTGGAGGATTTCTAGGTGTCGTCAATGCGACAGGCACATTAGATGTTGGTATTGCCTCTATTGTTAAGAAATACAAAGGACGCGAAAAAATGCTGATCCTCATCCTCATGCCCCTCTTTGCACTTGGAGGAACAACTTATGGTATGGGTGAAGAAACCATGGCATTTTATCCACTCCTTGTTCCTGTTATGATGGCTGTTGGTTTTGATAGCATTACTGCCGTTGCCATCATTCTACTAGGTTCTCAAGTCGGCTGTCTTGCCTCTACTCTCAATCCTTTTGCTACTGTTATCGCCTCTGATACAGCGGGTGTATCATCTATGGACGGGGTTATCCTTCGTATCATCTTCTGGTTTGTTATGACAGGTATTAGCACATACTTTGTTTACCGCTATGCGGAAAAGATTCAAAAAGATCCCACAAAATCACTTGTCTACTCTCAACGTGAAGAAGACCTTAAACACTTCAATGTCACTGATAACGAAAATGCTCCATCTGTCTTGAACAAGAAACAAAAACATGTTCTTGCCTTGTTCATCTTGACTTTCATCATCATGATCGCCAGCTTTATCCCTTGGGTAGACTTGCACATCACTCTATTTGAAGACTTCAAGAATTGGTTGATTGGTCTCCCTGTTATTGGTGGAGCTATCGGTTCATCTGCTCTACCATTCGGTAGCTGGTACTTCCCAGAAGGGGCTATGCTCTTTGCTGTGATGGGTATTCTTATTGGTGTTGTTTACGGCCTTAAGGAAAGCAAGATTATCTCTACTTTTATGGCTGGTGCAGCAGATCTTCTCACCGTAGCCTTGATTTGTGCAGTGGCTCGTGGTATCCAAGTTATCATGAATGACGGTATGATTACTGCAACTATTCTACACTGGGGTGAAGTCGGACTTCAAGGTCTCTCTTCTCAAGTCTTCATCGTTTTGACTTACCTCTTCTACCTTCCTATGTCATTCCTTATCCCATCTTCATCTGGACTTGCTAGTGCTACAATGGGAATCATGGCACCGCTTGGTGAGTTCGTTAACGTAAAACCTAGTCTCATCATCACTGCCTATCAATCTGCATCTGGTGTACTAAACCTTGTTGCTCCAACTTCTGGTATCGTTATGGGGGCTCTCGCGCTCGGCCGTATCAGTCTAGGAACTTGGTGGAAATTTGTTACTAAACTCATTGTCGTTATTGTCATTGTGAGCATACTTCTTCTTATCCTAGGTACCTTCCTACCATTCCTTTAGAACAAAGTGTGAGGTAAAACGAATGACCGTCTACATCACTGACTCCATTAAACAGAGCTTTATACAGAGTCTAAAGACTCTCATCTCCTACCCATCTGTCCTCCAAGAAGGGGAAAATGGGACACCTTTTGGACAAGCTATTCAAGATGTTCTAGAAAAGACGCTGGAAATCTGCCGTGAACTTGGCTTTAAAACTTATATTGATCCTAAGGGCTATTATGGTTATGCAGAGGTTGGTGAGGGAGAACTCCTTGCTATCCTCTGTCACTTGGATGTTGTGCCTGCAGGAGATTTGTCAGATTGGCAATCTCCTCCATTTGAAGCAACTATCAGAGAAGGCAAACTCTATGGACGAGGGGCACAAGACGACAAAGGTCCTTCACTCGCAGCTCTCTACGCAGTGAAAAGCTTGCTGGACCAAGGCATCCAATTTAAGAAGCGCGTGCGTTTTATCTTTGGTACGGATGAAGAAACTCTTTGGAGATGTATGGCACGCTACAACGCCCTCGAAGAACAAGCCAGCATGGGATTTGCACCGGATTCGTCATTTCCTTTGACATACGCTGAAAAGGGGCTCCTTCAAGTCAAGCTTCATGGCCCCGGTTCTGATCATCTCAAGCTTGATGTCGGAGGTGCCTTTAATGTCGTACCAGACAAGGCAAGTTACCAAGGTCCTCTTTATGAAGAGATTTGTAAAGGTTTGAAGGAAGCAAATTTTGATCACCAAACCACAGACCAAACCGTGACCGTACTCGGGGTACCTAAACACGCCAAAGATGCTAGTCAAGGTGTCAATGCAGTCATTCGACTTGCTAGTATACTCGCACCTCTCCAATCCCACCCTGCCCTCCATTTTCTAGCCGACAAAGCAGGACAAGATGGTAGGGGGCTTGGAATCTTTGGAGAAGTTGCTGATGAACCGTCTGGTTCCCTCTCCTTTAATGTTGCGGGCTTGACTATCAATCCCGATCGCTCCGAGATTCGGATCGATATACGCATACCTGTGCTAGCAGATAAGGAGAAACTGGTGACACAGCTCACTCAGTGCGCCAAAGACTACCAACTTGACTACCAAGAATTTGACTATCTAGCCCCCCTCTATGTCGCAAGAGATAGCCAACTTGTTACTACCCTTATGCAAGTCTACCAAGAAAAAACTGGAGATAAAACTCCTCCTCTGTCATCAGGTGGTGCTACCTTTGCCCGCACCATGCCAAACTGTGTAGCCTTTGGCGCTCTTTTCCCAGGAGCACAACAAACTGAACATCAGGCAAATGAAGCAGCTGTCCTAGACGATCTTTATCGCGCTATGGACATCTACGCAGAGGTGGTTTACCGTCTCGCAACCTAACCAGATAATCGTTTCTACCCAAAAAATCCCGCAGATTCGCGGGATTTTTCTCTTGCATCAATGCACCAACATTTCTTGGGCGATTTCTTGACCAGATAGGTTATCTGGATAGTAGGTTGGCCAGTTGTCCATCTCTTCAAAGAGAGCTTCTTGGCTGGTGCCTCCAAAGAAGATATGGAAATGTTCTGCCTTGACTGGAGCGATATTGTGGTCACTAAACTGAACATACTTGAACTGTCCAGCGTCCGCATCTGTTGCTTCAAAGAGAAAGCGCACGCCACGATTACCTTTCTTATAAGTCAAGATTTTCTTACCGACATACTTGTAGGTGAATTTCTTGCTTTGGCCACCTTGGATGAATTCCATGGTATTGTCCGTGATATTAATCTTAGTCACATCTGTCTGATAGCCTTTTCTATAGTAAGCCTTATACTCATCCTTGGTCATCTTGCCAGTCAACTTAGCCTTGTAGTCAAAGACTTGATCGAAGGTTCCATCCTCAAGGAAAGGATAAACTGACTGCCAGTTGCCTACATAGTCACTCAAGGTGCGGTCTTTGACATCTGCATCCTCAAAGTAACCATTGTGAACTGTCTTTGTATTTTCTTCCTTCTCTGGTTCGATTTCTGGTCCTTCTTGGTCCGTTGTTTGTTTCAAAGCCTTGAGGTTTTTCTCCATCACGGAGATATAGTCCTCACCAGCCTTGGTTGCTTCTTCTGTCAGGCTTTCTAGCGGATTGAGCACATCTAGTTTGACGCCCGTTTCTTTTGAGAGGGTATTGGCAAGGGCTTGTGAGGCATTTTCCTCAAAGTAGATATAAGAAATCTTGTTTTTCTTGATATACTCTGTCAATTCTGCCAAACGTGCTGCTGATGGCTCTGCATCTGGTGAGAGACCTGAGATGGATACTTGCTTGAGGCCGTAGTCCAAAGCCAAGTATCGGAAAGCTGCGTGCTGGGTCACAAAGCTCTTTTGTTTGGCTTGAGACAAGCCATCTGTGTAGGTCTTGTCCAAGGCTTTTAGTTTCTCAATATAGGCAGCTGCGTTCTTCTCAAAAGTCTCTTTTTTATCAGGATAATCTGCTGACAAGCTGTCACGGATATGCTCTACTAGTTTGATGGCGCGTGCTGGTGATAACCAAACGTGAGGATCGTAGTCGTGATGGTGACCTTCACCACCGTGATCATGGCCTTCCTCTTCTTCCTCACCACCTGGTAAGAGGAGCATATCACCTGTCGCCTTGATGGTTTTCACCTTTTTCTTATTCAAAGTATCTAGTAATTTAGGAACCCATGTTTCCATATTTTCATTTTCATAGACAAAGGTATCTGCATCTTGGATTTTAGCAACTGCCTTGGCAGACGGTTCGTATTCGTGAGGTTCTGTACCAGCACCGATTAGAAGTTCTACATTAGCAGTATCTCCTGCGACTTGCTTGGTAAATTCGTAGACAGGGTAAAAGGTTGTCACGATATTTAGCTTCCCATCTGCCTGTTTTTGATTGGAACAAGCCACTAAAAACAAGGCACATAGACTAGCTAGCAATAAGCTCAGTTTTTTCATTTCATTCTCCTATTTGATAAAACGTTTCAATAAACTGACTAACAAAAAGACAGCTACAAAGATAATGGTGATACTAGCGCTGGCAGGGGTTTCCGCATAGTAGGAAATATAGAGTCCTGCCACCATTCCCAAAAAGCCAATAGCGCTGGCTAGTAACATAACGGATTTAAAGTTTTTCCCCAGACGCAGGGCAATACTAGCCGGCAAGACCATAATGGTCGATACCAAAAGAGCTCCTGCCGCTGGAATCATGAGGGCAATCGCCACCCCTGTCACCATGTTAAAGAGGATAGACATGGTCCGCACTGGAAGTCCATCTACAAAAGCCGTGTCCTCATCAAAAGTCAGGATATACATTGGTCGCAAGAACAAGAAAGTCAAGAGTAAAACGACCGCTGCAATGGCAAAGAGGAAAATCACCTGCTCCTGGCTAATGGTCACAATCGAACCAAAAAGGTACTGGTCCAAACTCATGGAACTCGAACTTTTCCCCTTACTCATCACGATAAGAGACACTGCAAGTCCTGTTGACATGAGGATAGCTGTCCCGATTTCCATAAAGTTCTTATAGACTGTACGGAGATACTCTAGAAAAACCGCTGCAATCAAGACAATGACAATGGTCGAAATGGTTGGCGAAATCCCCAAAACCAGACCAAAGGCTACACCAGACAAAGAAACGTGACTAAGAGTATCACTCATCAAACTCTGACGACGTAAGATAAGGAAGGTCCCAAGAACTGGAGAAAAGAGACTCATGGCAATGACAGCCAAGAAGGCCCGCTGCATGAAGTCATATGATAACAAACTAAGCATGGTCCACCTCCTGGTCACTCTCGTGAACGTTAAAACAACGCCATGGCGAGTCTTGGTTACGCACTAGATGGATATTTCGATCCGCGTAATCCTTGACCTCCTCAGGGTCATGGGTAATCATCAAAACGGCCTTGCCATGATGGTGGGCACTGTGGTGCATGAGTTCGTAAAATTCATTTTTGCTCCCCGCATCCATCCCTGTCGTCGGCTCATCCAAGACAAAGATATCCGGGTCAGAAGCAAACATCCGAGCAATCACCGCCCGTTGCTTTTGCCCTCCCGAAAGGGAACCAATTCGTTTGTCACGGTGTTCCCACATACCAACTGAGTCTAGACTAGCCTTTATATGCTCCTCATCATGGGCGTTCAAGCGACGGAACCAACCCTTTCGCGGATAGCGACCCGACTTGACAAATTCATAAACCGTACTTGGAAAGCCAGCATTAAAACTGGCTATCTGCTGGGGAAGATAAGCTATCCTTAGCTTTTTTCCATGAGTATTTGTCTTTGAGATGGTTACCTTGCCAAATCTTGGTTGCAAGATGCCTAGGCTCGCCTTGATAAGCGTTGTCTTGGCAGCTCCATTTTCACCAGTCAGGGTGACAAACTCCCCACTATCAACACTATAGTTGATGTGCTCGAGGACAGGTTCTTTGTCATAATAGAAAGACAAGTCCTCTACTGTAATATACCGCATTATTTGATTTCTCCTACTAAAGCAGTTAAAAACCGCTGGATAACTTCTTGTTCATTTGGAGTAAACTGACTTGCCACTTGTTCATAGGCTAAGAGCGTGTGTTCATGATGATGGTGGTGTTCCTCTGCCACTGGTCGAGCCAGCTCTGTCAGTTGATAAAAGATCACACGCGCATCTTTTGGATCTCTAGATGTCTCTAACATACCCTCTTTGACCAAAGACTTGATAGCCTTGGTCACTGCCGCCTGACTGACATTGAGGCGACGGGCCAACTCTGAGTTGGTTAGGGATTCTTCTGACAAGAGCATGAGGATGTGTTCCTGAGTGTTGGTCAAGGCAACATCACTTGTGCAATGCCCAATCAGAATTTCATGCTGGTTCTCAGATCTCAAGATCACCTCGTTTAAAAAGTTATCGATTTCCTGTGCAAGCTGTCTCATGTGTTACTCCTTCCCTAGCTATCTTTTCGTAAAAAACATAGATAGCCACCGATTCTTTACTGGTTAATTATATCATAAACCAAAAAAGAGTCAAGGGAAACATGAGAGCACATTTCACACTTGAACTCTTTTGATTTGTTATTAGAAATCTTTGATATTTCCATCATAGGTCGCCCAGTCCTTGCTAAAGAAGCGGTCATTCATCTTGTAGTCTGGGGCTGGTTTTGGATCCGTCAAGAAGGGATTCACAACCTTATCAAAAGCCAACCAGCCCAACCAACCTAAGTGGATGGTATCCTTGATAAAGTAAGGTTCTCCTCCTTTTTTAGAAAAGTCAGCAATATTGGTAAAGCCTTGACTTTCTAACTGGTAACGGATTTTCTCCACTGCATGTTGATACATTTCTTCACTGAGTTCTGTGTATTCCATCCATTTCTTGTTGACAGGCTGGATAACAAAGAGCACATTGACCTTTGATTTGGCAAATTGATTAAGAACCAACTGCAAATCATTGTATTCAGACGACTTTAGGAAGTTATAATTTTTTTGATACCCTTCCCATTTTTTTAAGTCTTTTTTGACCTCGTACGTGTAGAAATGATTCTCCATCCCCATATCGTTATTGGTCGTATTTGCCTCTGCATCCTTACGGGCAATTTCTTCTAAAGCGTCATAGGAAAACTGATCAGGAAGATCTTTTAAATAGTTTTCTACATGTTCTTTGTACTTGAGTTTCCCCCGAATGGAAAATTGACCAAAAAGAGAGGACTGCTTTTCATTGAATCGTGCAAAGAGGTTGATGATAAGTCGATCAGCATCTGACAAGTCCTCTCCTTTTGAAAGCTTTTGAAGGATGCCTTTCAGTGCCACACTCGGGTTCTGCTTCAACAAACGCGTCGCAGCATGCTTAGCCGAGATGTCCCCAGATTGATTTTCCAAAAAAGCTGTCAACTGGTCGCTATTAAAGAATCTCTGAAACGCTGCTGGCTCGTAATCCGTCTCTGTAAACCACTGAGGAGAGATGACAAACACCGCCTGCTTTTCCTCAATTTCTGGCAGAATCTGCTGCAAACCGAAATATTGGTTAAGCGAGGCCGCTCCTGCCTGACCCATAAAGTACGGGCGATAGGGACGATTGTATTTTTCTGCTAAAACAGCTGGATGGACACTATCAAATCGAATCCATTCACTTGACCCTAAAAAAGGGACAAAACGCATATTGGGATCCGTTAGCGCTCTCACTTTTTGACTTCTCTCTTTAAAACTTTCCCTACTGATGGAAGCTGCAGAATACTTCTCCTCCATCAGATTGTGGCTTTGTTTACTAGGAAAGAAATAGATGAGCAAAAGAACAAAAAAAGCTGCAATAAATATGGGTCCGAAGATCAGCCACAAGCGTTTAAGCATTCTTTAACTCCGCAATACCTTCCACGATTTTATTAGCTGTATTCCAGTCATCACGACCAAACTCCGTCACTGGAACACGAATGTCAAAACGATTTTCAATCTCAACAATCAATTCAACCGTCCCCATACTATCCAAGACACCAGCATCAAAAAGATCTTCATCCATCATGTCAGAAACATCTTCCATAAACAACTCATCAATAATTTCAATAACTTCTGATTTGATATCCATTTTTATATCCTTTTATTTTTTAAACCACAAATCATTCAAAAATCCAGAAAAGATTAAGAATGAGAACATAACGACATGGAAGGTGATAACCATGCCAAGCAACTGAATCCAGCGATTCTCAGGTAAGGAACCCTTCCCAGCTTTTTTCCGTTCTTTATTGAGCGCTTTTTTCTTACGAACCCAAGCATCATTGATCACCAGCCCAATCCCATGAAAAAGGCCATAGGCGATGTAGTACCAGGTCACACCATGCCAAAATCCCATAATCAGCATATTTACAATATAGGCGACACTTGAGGTGACGTTGCGATTCTTAAAGACCTTCTTTCTGGTTAGAACCATGACCATCCGCATAAAAACAAAGTCACGGAACCAGAAAGACAGACTCATGTGCCAGCGATTCCAAAACTCTTTTAAATCCCTAGACAAAAAGGGCTTGTTAAAGTTGATAGGACTATGAATCCCCATCAAGTTTGAAATTGCTAAAGCAAACATAGAGTAGCCCGCAAAGTCAAAGAATAATTCTAAACCAAAGGTATACATCACCGCCAGAGCATAATGATTAAAGAAACCGCCTGTCTGCAAAGCCAAATTTTTCAGCGGAGGCAATAATGTCTCTCCTAGAATATGAGCCAAGATAAACTTGTAGAGGAAGCCAAGCATGATATATTTGACAGCCTCTTCTAGCATATCCATCAACTCATCTCGCTCAGGAATGTTCTGATAATTTTCATTAAATCGCTTAAAGCGATCGATTGGACCACTTGAAAAAGTCGGCATGAAGAGAAGGAAACGAAGGAATTCCCAGAGGGTAAAATCCTTAATCACTCCATCTCTCAGCTCGATGATAATCCCAACCGAACGAAACGTCAGATAAGAAATTCCCAAAAATCCAAGCAAAGATTGAGGGCCATGAATAGCAGGAGATACTTTCACAAAGACGATTGGCAATAGAGATAAAAAGCTAACTAGGTAAAATATCCATTTACTATCCTGTCGTTTCCTGTACCTTTTGTAGAAAGATACAAGCAGTACTTGCCAGATAACATAAAGGACAAGAGCGCTTATTTGATTCGTCTTTCCACCGACCAACATGGTGACGATAAAAAAGAGACTAATCAGCACCTCATACCAAGCAAAACGTTTCTTGAAAAAGAGCCCGATAAATATCGGTAGGGTCGCAGCAATCACATACAAAAAATAATAAAGATTGCCATAAGGTTCCAAATGAGGCAGCTGTTTGTAAAGCTCCATCATCTATTGTTTACCTCATTAATCAAGCCCTTAATATCAATTTTACCATTAGGCGTTAGTGGTAAACTATCTCGATAGAGGAATTTCGATGGCATCATATAAGACATCATGATATCTGCTAGGTCTTCCTTAATAGCCTTGGTAATATCGATATCACGTTCAAACTGCTCGCGGACACCGTCCTTTAGGATAACATAGGCCAGTAGATTTTGCACCTTGTGGTCCTTGTTATAACGTGGAACAGCAACAGCCGACTCGATATAGCGAGATTTGTTGAGGTTTTGAGAGACATCTTCAAGCTCAATACGATAACCGTTAAACTTAATCTGGAAATCCATTCGTCCACCGTAGAGAAGCAAGCCCTCATCTGTCATAGTTCCTACATCCCCTGTGTGGTAGGCCGGAAGACCTTCGAATTCAAAGAAAGCTTCTGCTGTTTTTTCAGGATTATTCATATAACCTTTTGAAACAGCTGGCCCAGAAACGATGATTTCTCCCTGTTCACCATTTGGAACTTTCTTACCTTCCTCATCAATGATAAAGGTCGGAGAATCCGCCTTGGTATAGCCGATTGGCAGGCGTTTGAGAGTCTTCAACATCTCGTCTGTTACAGCAACTGCTGACAAAGCTACTGTCGCTTCTGTTGGTCCGTAGGCATTGATAATACGGGCATGTGGGAATCGCTCACGTAGTTTTTGAGCTGTTTTGACCGTCAATTCTTCACCATCAAAGTAGAAATGCGTGATTCCTGGCATTTTCTCACTGTTAAAGTCTTCTGACAACATGGCCATATCTGCAAAGGAAGGTGTTGAGGTCCAGATAGCAATGGGCAAGGAAAAAATCGTCGCAAAGAGTTTTTTGAAGTCCTGAGTAATGGCTGAAGGAAGAGCGAAAAGCGTGCCACCAAGTGCCAAAGTCGGTGCCCAGTACATGACAGATAGATCAAAAGAATAAGGGGGCTGAGCCAGCATTTGTGGACGACTTGGCGTCGCAAATTCCTTATCTGTAATCATCCAGTTGGTAAAGCTGAGGAGATTATCATGGGAAATCTGCACTCCCTTTGGCTTACCAGTCGTACCAGAAGTAAAGATGATGTAGTAGTTGTCATCTCCCTTGACTGGATGGTTCATCTCGTAGCTAGAAGCTTGAGCAAAAGCTTCATGAACTTGCTCTAAATTCAGCATCGGTGTGCTTGTTTGCTCTAATAGAAATTCTGAAATGGCAATAATCAAACTTGGCTCTGCAACTTCTACGATAGCATAAACTCGTTCCAAGGCCGAATGGCTGTCAATAGGAATGTAGGCATGCCCCAACTTAGTCAGCGCTACAAAGGTAGCCAACATCTCATACTCCTGACCACCAAAAACGACGACTGGAGATTTCTCAGGCAAGCCAAGTCGATCGATAGCTGCAGCTAAACTATCTGAATCAGCCTTCAGATCACCATAAGTGTGCTCTTGACCTAAAACATTGTAGACAGGATATGTTGGATGTGTTTGAGCAAAGTGCTCAATCGTTTCAATCATATCTTTTATCGGTTTATTAGACACGGTTTTTCTTCTCCTTCAAACTAGAACTCATTATAAATAAAGGTTCCTTGACTCTGACCAAGGTAACTAAAAAAATAAAGCAAACCAAGTAAGATTACAAAATATAGGACGGTCTGTCCCAAAAACATATATAATTTTCTGTGTTTTCCCATAGTTAGTGTGTTCAATTTTCTATGATTTTTCAAAAAAGCTATGCAACTATGCATTTACTACCTTATCTTCCTAACATTGTACCATTTTATCAACCTTTTTTTCAACTGTTTACCATAACTTAAAAGTTCGTTTTAGCTTATTTTAAGATAAGTTAAGATATCAATCTTTTTGTCATAAATAAAGACAAAAAAGAGCCTGAGATTTCCATCTCAAACTCTGTTGCCAATCACTCTTTTATCTTAGAAAAGTGAGAATACGAGGACTGCTAAGGACGCTCCGAGGATAGGTCCCACAACAGGAATCCAAGCATAAGACCAGTCTCCGTCTCCCTTGTTTGGAATTGGCAAGATGCTGTGCATGATACGAGGTCCAAGGTCACGAGCTGGGTTCAAGGCATAACCCGTTGTCCCACCTAGTGAAAGACCGATGCCGACAATCAACGTTCCCACTGCAAAGGTCCCTAAACCGGCTTGAAGGTCATAGAGTCCCAAGGCAAAGATTGTCAAGAGCAAAACAAAAGTTCCAAGGATTTCGCTAACCAAGTTCGATACTGTGTTCTTGATTGCTGGTCCAGTACTAAATGTCGCTAGGATATTTCCTGCGTTTTCTTCCGCCTCATAGTGTGGTTTGAATTGCAACCAAACCAAAATCTGAGCCACCATCGCTCCTGCGAATTGGGCTAGGATATAAGGGAAAACAGAAGCCCAAGAGAGCGTTCCTTTTAAGGCCATAGCAAACGTCACAGCTGGATTTAGGTGGGCTGGGCTGAGCGTGCCAGATACAAAGGCTGCAACAGCTACAGCAATTCCCCATCCCATAGTAATCACAATCCATCCTGAATTGTTGCTCTTGGTTTTGGGAAGAACCACACCTGCAACAACACCATTTCCTAGGAGGATCAGGATTAAGGTCCCCAAAAATTCTCCAAATAATTCTTTCATCATATCTTTGTCTCCATTTAAAAGAAGGGGCGAGCGACAAGGAATGCTGCCCTCCCTCTCTTCTAGTTTTTCTTAATTTTTTAGTTCTGCTAAATCGTTTTGAGCAAGAGCTGCTTCGACATCCGCATGGTAGGCTGCTTTTTCTTCTTCAGTCCAATCATAGAATCGTCCCATTTCATCCAGAACTGGCTCAACGATGCTATCTAAACTATCACGCATGAAGAGCATGTGGTTGGTACGGCGAAGGAGGAAGTCAACTGGGCTAAGAGCCAATTCATTGCGCATTGCATAGTGAAGGGACAAGGTGTCTGCCAAGCTGAGTCCTGGCGCCTGTTCCAAGCTGTGAGCAAGGGCAAAGACCTTCGGTGCATTTGAACCGTATAGATTTGCTAGATAGTGAGCTTCCTTGCTATCCAAACCACGTGAAACTCCAAGTTGAGCAAAGGCTTCGATTTCTGAATCCACATTTGCTGGGTTCAATTCTCCACCTGAAACAGGGTAAGTCTTAGAGTTGATGAGTTTAAAGCTACGGTCAAATTCGGCTTTAAGGATGTCAACCACGCGCTCCATAGCTCCTTCAGCCATCTTACGGTAGTCTGTGATTTTACCACCAGCAAGGGTCAAAAGGCCATTGTCATCACGGTCCAAGCTCGAACCACGAGAAACTGCAGATGGATCCAAATGTTTCTCAGATGTGCTGCTTTCAAGCTTGCTGACAGCAGATTCAACATCTTCACGCGTCTTTTCTTTCGAGAGATAAGCTTCGACAGTCGCAATCAAGTTATTGAAGCTTTCATCGCTGATGGTTCCGTTGTTTCCACCATTGTAGTCAGAAGCGCTATTGCCTGCAATCAATGGACGAAGACCTGCCCAGCTGCTTTCGATATCATCGATAGTAATGTTAGCTTCTGGGAAGCGGTTGTTGACAATGCCAAGTAGATAATCTACATCTTCCTGAGTCACTTTTGGATGTTCCAAATCGCCTGTGTAGTCTGTATCAGTTGTACCGAAGTAGGTCTTGTTTTCACGTGGGAGAACAAAAACCATACGACCGTCACCCAAACCTGTGTCAAAGTAAACTGGCTGTGAAACCTTGATTTTGCTTGAATCCACTACCAAGTGAACTCCCTTGGTTGGACGCATTTGTGAGAATTGGGTTCCCTTATTGGACAAATTACGTACCTTGTCGCTCCAAGGACCTGTTGTGTTAATAACCAGACGAGCCTTAATTTCAAAGACTTGGTCTGTCAACAAATCACGAGCTACAACACCTGTAATCTTGCCACTTTCGTCAAAGAGGAAGCCTTCTGCCTTAACGTGGTTGGCAATGAGTGCACCGTCTTGGTTGGCACGTTTGATGTTTTCAATCACGAGACGCGCATCGTTATTACGGAAGTCAAGATAAACCCCACCTCCTACCAAACCTTCTTTCTTCAAGTTTGGCTGGCGTTCCAAGACTTCTTCCTTGCTCAAGACCTTGTTAGCAGCTGGCGTATTGTTAACCCCTGCCAAAAGGTCGTACAAGTCCATGGCTACTTTGAGACGGAAGAGGCTAAATGTCGCTCCATCCTCATCGTAAACTGGCAAAAGCATTGGATCTGGTTTTGGAATGTGTGGAGCGATTTGTTGAACCACTGCACGTTCAGAAACTGTATCTGAGACTACTTCCACGTCAAATTGTTTGAGGTAACGCAGACCTCCGTGAACCAATTTTGTTGAACGGCTAGATGTTCCTTCTGCGAAGTCCTGCATTTCAATCAAACCAGTCTCAAGACCACTTGCTGCTGCCTGCAAGGCTACACCTGCCCCTGTGATTCCTCCACCGATAATCAAAAGATCCAGAGTACGTTCCTGCATTTTTTTAATTGATAATTCTCGTGTTTTCTTTGAAAATTCCATATTTACACACTTTCTAACTGAGTCGTTTCATTCTTAAGCTGATCATTGCATCAAGAAACCGTATTAGTCGTCGATTTCCGCAAAGACTTGCGTTGCTTTCACAGCCTTCTTCCAGCCCTTGTAGAGTTGTTCCTTGCGCGATTCGTTCATGGATGGCTCAAAGAGTTCTCCTGTCTCGTTCAAGAGTTTCAACTCATCCAAGTCCTTCCAGTAGCCCACTGACAATCCTGCTAGGAAGGCTGCACCTAGGGCAGTTGTTTCCAAGTTTTTAGCGCGGGCGATATCAATTCCCAAGATGTCAGCCTGGAACTGCATGAGGAAGTTGTTCATGGCTGCACCACCATCTACCTTCAAGACTTGGATAGCTGTCTGCGCATCCACTTGCATCGTGTCGATGATGTCACGCACTTGATAAGCGATAGATTGCAAAGTCGCCTTGATAAAGTCTTCTTTGCTTGTTCCACGAGTTAAGCCAAAGACCGAACCACGAGCGTTTTGATTCCAGTATGGAGCCCCTAGACCTGTAAAGGCAGGTACGACATAGACTTCGTCATTGTTGTGAGAATTGAGAGCATATTTTTCAGACTCTGGTGAATTTTCAACCATGCGAAGTCCATCACGAAGCCACTGAATGGCACTTCCTGCGATGAAGATAGAACCTTCCAAGGCATAGTAAACCTTGCCGTTGATTCCATAACCAATCGTTGTCAAAAGGTTGTTTTCAGACAACTGCATCTCTTCACCAGTGTTCATAATAATGAAAGAACCTGTTCCATAAGTATTTTTGACCATACCTGGTTCAAAGGCCAACTGACCGAAGAGGGCTGCCTGTTGGTCCCCAGCCATACCTGAAATTGGTACTTCTCCACCGTAGAAATGGAATGGAGCAGTCTTGCCGTAGATTTCAGAGTTAGAACGAACTTCTGGAAGCATAGCCTTAGGAATGTTGAGGATTTCCAAAATCTCATCATCCCATTTGAGTTCTTTAATGTTATAGAGCATTGTACGGGCTGCATTTGAGTAGTCCGTCACATGAGCCGCACCGTCAGTCAATTTCCAAACCAACCAAGTATCGATAGTACCAAAGAGCAATTCTCCTTTTTCTGCTCTCTCTTGAGCGCCTTCTACATGGTCCAAAATCCAACGAACCTTGGTAGCAGAGAAGTAAGCATCGATAACCAAACCAGTCTTTTCATGGAATTTTTCCACATAACCTTGGCTTTTTAGTTGTTCAGCCAGAGGAGCAGTTTGACGTGATTGCCAAACGATAGCATTGTAGATAGGGAGCCCTGTTTTCTTATCCCAGACGACAGTTGTTTCACGCTGGTTGGTGATCCCGATTGCTTCGATTTGACTTGGTTTCACACCACTTTCGATGAAAGCACCCGCGATAACTGACTGAACAGAGTTCCAAATTTCATTGGCATTGTGCTCAACCCAACCTGCTTGAGGAAAAATCTGAGTGAATTCTTTTTGACTAGAGCTGACCTTTTCTCCTTTTTTGTTAAAAATGATGGCACGAGAACTGGTCGTTCCTTGGTCAATAGCCATGATGTATTTTTCTTGTGACATGTGCTGTCCTCCTGATAAAATCTTGAGGGGATTCCTCTTTACAGTAACTAGTATACAAAATAAAGCGCTTTCTTGTTTATCAATTTTTTTAAAATTTTAAAAAAATGTGAGGAGATTGTGCGAATTTCACAAAAAAGACCTGAAAATTCAGGTCTTTTAGGCAAATAGCATCTGACGAATCGTAGCTAAATCCTCCATATCCAAATCATTTTTTAAATAATAAACTGGTGTTTGTTCCTTCTTATAAATCGGGTTGTTGGTAATTAACAAATCATAATGTCGACTAGGATCATAGGCTTCTATGGTAATGAAACGATTGTATTCCAAATACCGTTTCAAAATGGCAGCCATCCTAGAAAAGACAAGGAAACCAGATGTCAAATCCAGACCAATCCTCATATGTTGGCCACCATTTTCTGCCATATACTCTATCAACTGGAGCCATTCCCAGAGAATTTTCTTATCCAGGTCGGTCCGCTGATGAAAGGCAGGCAAAATATGAAAAATTCTTTCTGCAGTCCCTCTAAAATCATGTTCCATCAGCAAATAGGGATGGCGATTCTCTGTCTGGTATCTGTACTGATCTTGTAAAATATAGCCCTTGTAGAGATAAACTTGACCACAAAGCTGACTGAGTTCATAGGTGACATGGTCCTCTGTGTAGTCCCCCAGCAACTCCTCTTTCTTCATCTCTTGAATCAATTGCGTCAGCAAATCGGCTAATTGCCCTCCAAAACCAAGAATATACTCCATAGTATGAAGGGGCAAGATACGATGGGAAAGGAGAAATGAAAAGAATACCATCATCTCACCATCCTCAGCCCCTAGAGGAAGGTGTTGCCCAGCAAAAAAGGACGGAGCCTTTCTCAGCAAACGAAGGTAGAAAAGATTGTCAAAATACCCTCGCATTTTTTCTTCTATGACTTGAAACTGACAGGCATTGACCCGGAGGCGCTGTTGACTGATGTGAGCCCAGAGAACCAAGTCCAATTTCTGACCTGAAGACAAGCTAGCACCGCAGATTTCTTCTAGGGTAGCAATCTCTTGTTTTCTCTCAGCTTTCTGCATGTGACCTTCCCACTCCTGACTGGACCAGACCTTGCGGAAAAGACAGAAATAGAAATAGCGAATCTGATGCTCCGGACCTCGCCAACGGCCATTTTGGATCGATAAGTCAAACTCTGACAAAATCTGATTTAGACTAGCTAAGTGGCGACCAAGCGTGGCCTCACTAATCATCAATTCTTGAGCCAACTGATGAGCTAGAAACTGTTGGTGATAGAGAAGGTAAACCAAAATTTGGTATTTAATGGCATTGTCTAGAAACAAGCTCCGAATCTCTCTCCCCTTTGTGGCAGCACCAATCGACAAACGTAGATTTTCATCTTCCAAGTGGATGGTCAGCTCTAGCCCTCTTTCCAAGGCATTTTCGTTAATCAGAGAAATGTACTTGGTTAGGGTCGCCTTTGAAAAACCTGTTTCTTCCATGGCTTTCTTGACTGTTGTCTGCGAATCTTGTAATAGAAAGGAAAGGACTAAAAATTGGCCAGATTCGGCTTTTTCCATCAAATCACCTAAATACATTTGTTACCCCTTTCATTTTCTCCTACAAGCATAGCATAAATCTTTCAAATGCTGAAATAATCTGTTTCTCATTTTATTTTAAGGCCGATTTTCTCGTCATTATTCCTCAGAAACAACAAACACACGGCTCCCCCTTTGGGCATTTTTATGCTAAAATAGAAGGTATGGATAAAATTATTAAAACTATATCAGAAAGCGGAGCCTTTCGTGCTTTTGTCCTTGATAGCACTGAAACCGTCCGCACTGCTCAAGAAAAACATCAAACTCAAGCCAGTTCAACTGTTGCACTTGGCCGTACCCTTATCGCTAGCCAGATTCTCGCAGCCAATGAAAAAGGAAATACCAAGCTAACAGTTAAAGTTCTTGGAACCAGCTCTCTTGGTGCCATCATCACGGTTGCAGATACCAAGGGAAACGTCAAAGGCTACGTTCAAAATCCAGGTGTTGACATCAAAAAGACTGCAACTGGTGAAGTCCTTGTCGGACCTTTTGTCGGCAATGGCCAATTTCTCGTTATCACAGACTACGGTACTGGAAATCCCTACAACTCCATGACTCCCCTCATCTCTGGGGAAATCGGTGAAGACTTAGCCTACTACCTGACTGAAAGTCAACAAACCCCTTCAGCAGTCGGCCTCAATGTTCTTTTGGATAAAGATGACAAGGTCAATGTTGCCGGTGGTTTTCTTCTCCAAGTATTGCCAGGAGCCAAGGAAGAAGAGATTGCTCGCTTTGAGAAACGCATCCAAGAAATGCCAGCCATCTCAACACTTCTAGAAAGCGATGACCATATCGAAGCCCTCCTCAAGGCCATCTATGGTGACGAATCCTACAAACGTCTATCTGAAGAAGAAATTCGTTTCCAATGTGACTGCAGCAAAGACCGTTTTATGAACGCTCTTGCCAGCCTTCCAAATTCAGACCTTGAGGAAATGAAAGAGGAAGACCACGGGGCAGAAATTACTTGTCAATTCTGCCAAACTACTTATAACTTTGATGAAAACGACCTGGAGGAACTCATTCGTGACAAATCTTAATACACCCTTTATGATTGGCAATGTTGAGATTCCCAATCGTACTGTTTTAGCACCCATGGCTGGCGTGACCAACTCAGCCTTTCGTACCATTGCAAAAGAGCTCGGAGCTGGACTCGTTGTGATGGAAATGGTCTCTGACAAGGGAATCCAATACAACAACGAAAAAACCTTGCACATGCTTCACATCGATGAAGGCGAAAACCCCGTTTCTATCCAACTCTTTGGTAGCGACGAAGATAGCCTCGCACGCGCAGCAGAATTCATCCAAGAAAACACCAAGACTGATATCGTTGATATCAACATGGGCTGCCCAGTTAACAAAATCGTGAAAAACGAAGCTGGCGCTATGTGGCTCAAGGACCCAGACAAGATCTACTCTATTATCAACAAGGTCCAATCTGTCCTTGACATCCCCCTCACCGTCAAAATGCGTACTGGATGGTCTGATCCATCCCTAGCCGTAGAGAATGCCCTAGCTGCTGAGGCTGCTGGTGTCTCTGCCCTCGCTATGCATGGCCGTACTCGCGAACAAATGTACACAGGCCACGCAGACCTCGAGACCTTGCACGATGTAGCCCAAGCACTGACTAAGATTCCATTTATCGCCAATGGTGACATCCGTACGGTTCAAGACGCCAAACAGCGTATCGAAGAAGTTGGTGCTGACGCAGTTATGATTGGCCGCGCAGCCATGGGAAATCCCTACCTCTTCAACCAGATCAATCACTACTTTGAAACAGGAGAAATTCTCCCTGACTTGACATTTGAAGACAAGATGAAAATCGCCTACGAGCACTTGAAACGCTTGATTAACCTCAAAGGAGAAAACGTAGCCGTTCGTGAATTCCGCGGCCTCGCTCCGCACTACCTCCGTGGAACATCTGGCGCTGCCAAACTTCGTGGAGCCATTTCACAAGCTAGCACCCTAGCAGAGATTGAAGCCCTCTTGCAATTAGACAAAGCATAGTCTCGCATCTACAACTCACAAAAACGGCAAAGCTCAAAAATGAGTCTTGCCGTTTTTTATATGTTTTCATCTTGTAAATCTAATTGCTTCACTCTAGCTATATAGTAGGACATAATCAAAAACAAATTGAGGCTAACAATCCATATAGACCATTCATGAAGAAAATGCATCAATACAGCCAAGCTGATTGCGCCCACTATGAAACTTCCCACAACAATCCCATAATTTAAGGCCTGACGACGGTATTCTTGGATATTTCCTTCTCTTCTAGCAATGCGATACAAAGCGGTCAACATCTTTCGGTAATTTCCAGACGTCATAAAAATGACATAGGGATGATCTTCAATCAAACTGCCCGTAAATGTTAGCATCATCATTCCTGTTCCAAAAGCGATGAAAGGAACTTCTAATAGAGGAAATCGTGAAAAGAAAGGTAGAATAAGAGTTCCAATAAATAAAGGAAGCAGCATCTTAACCCGCCAGTAGGCCGTTTTACGGTATTCTTTCATGTGCAATGCAAACAGAAATCCTAGAGAAAAGAAAATAATGGAGCAGAATCGTAGCATCGTATTGATAACATTTGAGTCGTGCCAATCAGATATCAGTAGGAGAATATTCCCTGTCTGTGTCGCTACCAAACTATGGTATTGAATATGGCAAAACACATCCAAAGAACCACCTACAAATCCAAGAAATACTCCCATCAATCGTGTGTTTTGAGGTAAGATTAATTTATCCGCCATGTATTATCACTCGTTTTCCTTTGATTTTTTTATTATACCACTTTCTCTTGGAGAAACTAAGTGAAAAACAGTTGACTCACTCTTTTACAGAACGATTTCTAGTAAGAGTCAAAACACAAAATTTTATTATTGAATCAAGGCAACGCTTGAAACTTTACCATCCGCACCTGTTGTAATTTGGATGATTTTTCCTCCTCCGATTTTAGCATTATACTTGCCATCATCAAGAGTGTAAGAGTAGCCTCTAATAGAGTAGTTTTCTTTATTTCCTTCTGCAGTTTCTACTGTAAATTGGCCCCCTGATGAAACCGTAATAGTTTCGCCATTCGCTCCCTTCCAGTTGCCTGCAGCTGCTGAGAAATCACCATCGACCATGGTTAAAACACCCTTGTAGCGTTTGTTGTGTTCTGCTTGCTTGTCTTGAAGTTTGCGGTCAGTTGTTGGATCATAGCCTGACTGGTTAGACTGGGCTTGAGAGCCTTGCTGAGTTGAAGGTGCCTGAGATGGAGCTTGCTGACTAGGGGCTGCTTGTTCTTGTCTTGATTCAGGCGCTGGTTTCGCTTGTGACTGATCCGCCGCTGTAGAAGACTGACCAGAAGATGCCTGGGCCTTTTCAGATGAAGCTGAGCTTGAAGATTTTTGAGTCTTGCTTTCTTTGTTAGAAGAAGCTGCTTTAGAACTTGATGATTGGCTTGTCTTGGCAGAGCTGCTGGTTTGAGTGGTTTCGTTTTTATTTCCACAAGCTCCCAGTAGCAAGGTAGAAGCCAACACAGTCGCTGCCATCAATTTGATATAGGTTTTCTTTTTCATCTTTCCACTCCTTTGTAACACTTTTGAAATATTAAGAAATCTTTTTGTAATGTAATTGTAACATTAGGCCTTGAATCTGTCAACTATTTAGAGAACCTATTTTAAAAATTGTTCCCTCCACTATTTCAATTCGTAATCGAAACGAAAAAATAGAAAATTTTTTAGATTAGAGTCCTATTTTTTGCATCGCTCTTGTGTAATTCTAAGAAAGATAGCCATTCATAAAAATGATGATAAATAAAGAGGTCGGGAACTTTGTCCCGGCCTCACTTTTTATTTCAATCGATAGGTTTTTCTTGGTTTCTTTTTGGGTACTCGTTTGAGTCCGACTTCTTCTACATATTCGCCGTATTTTACGAGAAAGTTATTGCTGACGATTGGTCGACCAGGGTTGATGAGATTGACCAGTTCGGTTCCTTCATAGACAGTGAACTCCTCCTCCAGCAGATAAAGGAAGGTTGGGTTCCAGTCGAGACGGCCTTGGATTCGTTTGATGGATTCTTGGATAATGGCATAATGGTCAAAAGCGAAGGCTTGCTCCTCCAGCTCGACCCCCTCTAGGAAACATTTGCCTGTCTGAAAATCGACATCTACGAAAACGACATCCTTGGCATCGTCACCTGCCCGAACGAGGTCTAAGGCACGACTAGGTAGGTACACTAAGTGGGCAATGGTCACTGTCCAGCCCCGTGGATCACGACCGGGGGTCGATACGGTCATCAATTGCTCGATTTTCTCCAAAGGTAGATCGAGATTGACTTCTTCTCTCACTTCGCGCTGACAGGCATGTGCAGCATCTTCTCCCTTGTCCATAAAGCCTCCAACTAAGGCTAAACAGTTTTGATAAGGGTGAGCCTTGCGACGGATTAGCAAGAGTTTGATTTTTCCTTCGACAAAGCAGTAGGCTACCATATCCACTGTCACGCTTGGTTTTTCATATTGAGGGAGTTCCTGCTTGTAGTACCAGTCTAAAAACTCCTCCTGACTGGCATGGATTTCATAATATTCTTTTTCCGTCATCCCGGCTGGAATCATCGTATCTGCCATCTTATGCCTCCTTTCGAACTGCCTTAGTCCATTGGTACCACCCCACTAGACTGTTGAGTGTGTAAACCCAGTACATCCCTTGGATGTGGATATTTTCACCCCACCAGAGATAAATACTAAAGAGATTGGTTGCAATCCAGAAAATCCATTGCTCACGGTAGAGACGTGTCATCAAGAGCTGACCAACACCATTGGTCGCATCAGTAACACTATCACGGAAAGGGCGAGCGCTATTGATACTTTGGTAAGCCAAGCCCATACCAATCCATATAATGGCAGTCAAGGCCAAGTACTTGAACCAGTCAAGAACAGATAATTTCTTAGCTTCAAAGTGGGATTCTTCTGGTTTACCTTGGTCATTGATACGATTGGACAACCAAGCATAGAGACCAATCGGCTGCATGACAAAGAAGTAAACGGTCGTCAAAACTTCGCCATAAAAAGTCGCATTCATGGCCAAGATCAAGTAGATAGCCGAGTTAATAGCCCCAAAGAGATAATTGCTCGCACGCCCTTCTGCTACCAAGATAACACAGACAATCCCAGTCCAAGATGCAAACAAGCTCAGCCAGTCATGACTTTCCGTATTTTGAGTGAATTCCAAGATCAAAGGAACACTTGACAGAGCGATGAGGTATAACCACTGGACAAGGCTACGGCCGACAAAAAGATCTTTCCAGAGCAGGCGCATGATCCCTGCAAAACCGATCTTGCGGGCTTCAGCATGGACATTTTTAAAGTTTTCGATAAATTGTGTGATTTTTTCAGTTAGCTTTTTCATAATTTCTCCTAATCTGCTTGGTAAATGGCATCAATAGCCACTTTTGCTGCTTCATAATTGCCTAGATAATCCTCAGCTAGATAAACTAAAGGAATGGTCGTTAAGTATCTCTCCCTCATCTGGTCCAAATGCTGGGAAAAACTGTAGCGAATGTGGTCTTCTGCCATGGTCATATCTCTAAACCCGTCATTAACATAGGAACCCACAGGCTGCACAAAGAGAATCAAGTCCCATTTTTCCTTAGCCAAGATAGAGGCAAAGAGATTGTCAAAGGTTTCCCCTGATAAGTCTCCTTGGTCCTCAGTCTCCATGTAATAGTCATAGTAACCCTTGGTTACCAAGGAGTTGGTATCGGCTATCACTAGGCCTCGATTGGCATTGCTATCGATTAGTTTTGAGGTCTGGTCATACTGTCCCAACAGGAGATAGTAGTAATCCTTTGGAGTCAATTCATCGTCGCGGACATTGTTTTTGATCTGGTACTCACGCGCATACTCCAGACTGACGGGCGCATCGTAATACCTTGCCAAATCCTTGGCTAGAGTGGTCTTCCCATTGCTGGCACTTCCCATAATCAACACTTTCTTGGTAAACTGACGGCGGAAGGGTTGAGCGATGTATTTCCAATATTTGCTTGGATTTTCTCGAATCATAGTCGCTGAGATACCAAACTTTCTTTCTTGCAAGACGGTGCCAAATCCACGTTTAGCTAGTTCTTGCTGGTATTCTTCTTCTCCCACAAAGAAAGTCAAATCTTGCTGGGTTTCATCATAGGAAATCTCCGCTAACATCTGGTCCAACCACTCCTGCCAGCCCATAGGGTAACGGGGAAGGTTGGTCTCATCCAGCTTGCAGACAGAGGTCAATTCGTCATCACGAAAAGCCTCTCGGATATAGCGAAATCGTTTTTGAAGACTTAAACCTACCTGCTCGCCTCGGTCTCCCTCGTAGCCTGAAACGACTACCCAGACCTGCTCACACTGACGCTTCGCTCGCTGGATCAGATCGATATGCCCCTGATGAAGAGGAGCAAAGGTTCCAAATACCACTGCTGTTTTCTTTTTCATACTTGTTTACCTTTTTATAATTTTTGATATTTTTATTTTCTATGTTTTTATTATATACTATATTTTTGTTTTGTCAATAGTTTTTTATCATTTTTTATAAAAAAGTAGCAAAAAAAGAATCAGGATTGCTCCTGACTCTCCATTTTTAAGCAATATCAAATTTTAATTGACCAGCTTTGACACCAATCTTGAGGGTCTTGCCTGCTACTAACTCTCCCTTAAGGAGGAGTTCTGCCAACTTGTCCTCCACTTCTGTTTGCAGGGTTCTGCGAAGTGGGCGAGCTCCCATTTCCGGATCATATCCTTGGCTTGCTAGTAACTTCAACGCTGAAGCTTGCAGTTTCAAGTCAATGCCCTTCTCAGCGAGGCTAGCAATCAATGGTTTCACCATAATCTTGACAATTTCTTGCATGTGTTCGCTATCCAAACTGTGGAAGACCACCTTTTCATCAATACGGTTGATAAACTCTGGTCGATAAGTCTTTTTCAACTCTTCAAAGATTCGTTTTTCCATATTTTCTTGGTCAAAACGAATATCTTTAGCCCCAAAGCCGACAGTCTTGTCATCACGAAGAGCCGTCGCACCAAGGTTTGACGTCATGATGATAATGGTATTTGAAAAATCCACCTTGCGTCCCTTGCTATCTGTCAAAACACCGTCATCCAGAACCTGCAAGAGAACATTAAAAATATCTGGGTGGGCCTTCTCTACCTCATCAAAGAGGAGAACGGAGTATGGTTTGTTGCGAACCTTCTCGGTCAACTCCCCACCTTCTTCGTAGCCTACATAGCCAGGAGGGGCTCCATTGAGACGGCTAGCTGCGAATTTCTCCATATACTCACTCATATCAAAGCGGATAAGGGCTGATTCGTCATCAAAGAGGACTTCTGCCAGAGCCTTTGCCAATTCGGTCTTACCGACTCCTGTCGGTCCTAGGAACATAAAGGAACCAATCGGACGCTTGTGACTACGAATTCCTGACTGGTTGCGGCGAATCGCACGGCTAATACTTGAAACAGCTTGATCTTGACCGATGACACGTTTGTGCAACTCCGCTTCCAAGTTCAGGTATTTCTTAGCATCTGTTTGCGTCAGTTTTTGGACTGGAATCCCTGACAAGCGACTCAAGGTCGTCAAAATTTCAGATTCTGTTACCAAGTCTTTATAGACAGGGACTTCCTGCTCTTTTGCGATTAACTGGGCAGCTTGTTTCCACTTGCCATCCATCAAGGCCTTTTCAGCTGGGCTCAAGTCGGATTCGTCTGCTTTCACATGCTTGGAGTTGTTTTGCACTGTTGCTGCTGCTTCATCCAATAGGTCGATAGCAGAGTCCGGCAAGTGACGGCTAGTCAAGTAACGATGCGCCATCTTGACAGCTGTTTCAACGGCTTCATCTGTGATTTGCACACGGTGGTGTTTCTCATAGGTAGCCTTCAAACCTTGCAAAATGGTCATGCTGTCAGCTAAACTTGGCTCTTCAATCGTCACTTTTGCAAACCGACGAGAAAGGGCAGCATCTTTTTCGATGTGTTTTTGGTATTCTTCCTGAGTGGTGGCCCCAACTGTTCTCAAAGTTCCGCGAGCTAAGGCTGGTTTCAAAATATTGGCAGCATCCAGAGTCGAATCAATACCGCTTCCAGAACCCATAATGGTGTGGAGTTCATCGATAAAGAGGATCACTTTGCCATCTTCCTCGATATCCTTGATGATATTGTTCATACGTTCTTCAAAGTCACCACGAAAACGTGTCCCCGCAACAACATTCATCAAATCAAGCTCTAAAACGCGCATCTTAGCCATTTCCGCAGGTACATCCCCACTAGCAATACGCTGGGCAAGCCCAAGTGCTAAAGCTGTTTTCCCGACACCCGCATCTCCAACCAAGACCGGATTGTTCTTGGTTTTACGGCTCAAGATTTGAATCATACGTGAGATTTCCTTGTCTCGACCGATAACTGGCTCTAACTTGCCAGAACGCGCTTGCTCCGTCAGGTCATGAGTATAATCCTCTAAACCACCACTTTGAGCTTGAGGCATGCCCATCATATTTGCCATGGAATTTTGCTTGTCAGTTACTGTGCGATGGCGTTGACGCAAAGCCTTGAGGTCTTCACGAGTCCAGCCAGCACGCTCTTCTAGATTGCGACGAAGAGCAGCAATTCTGACCTGATCTTTCTGGTCTTCATAAGAAAAGCCTGCTCTCTCCAAGATGCGTGTCGCCAAGGCATTGCCGTCATGCAAGATTGCATAGAGGACATGCTCTGTCCCTAGCACCTTTGCGTGGACCACTGAGGCCACATACTCTGCTTCTGCAAAGAGAACCTCCAAACGATGGGAAAAGGGTAATTCTGTAAAGGTTTCGTCCTGGCTATAGGCCGTTTCAGTCAGTTCTAACGCAACCTCTTCTAAACGGTCCATTTCATAAGGATAATCATTTAGAGTCGCACCTGCCACACTATAACTGTGATTGGACATGGCAATCAATAAATGCCAAGACTCTAGGTAACGGGCTCCAAAATGGCTTGCAACCATGTAGGCACTCTCGATACATTCATTCAATGCTTTTGAATAGTTCATCTTACTTCTCTTTTCTATCTACCTCTTGTAATAGCTGTCGGAGCATATTGGCACGGACAACTGAGGATTCTTCCCCTAGGACACGATCCGTTGCCACAGATGCCAGCAAGGTCATCTCCTGTTTGGTCATCAAGTCCTGCTCCACCAAAAGCTGGAGAATATCCTCATAGATCTCCTGACTAACTCTCTCACCAATCGAGTAAAGCAAATCGCGGAGCATCTCATGATGACTGGAAAACTCAATCCGCCCTATGCGAATGTAGCCTCCGCCACCACGCTTGCTCTCAACCAAGTAACCTCTGCTTTCAGTAAAACGTGTCTTGATTACATAGTTGATCTGACTCGGCACAACCTGAAAGGTATCTGCTAACTGGCTCCGCTGCAATTCCACGATACCAGACTGGTCTAAAATCGCCTTGATATAGGCTTCGATATGATCTGATGTATTTTTAAATCTCATAGTAAATCAAACTCCTTCTTTGAACCTTGACTATCTTTGACTATTATACCGAAATTTTTGATTTTTTTAAAGGAAAAGGGAGCAAGTAAAGAATAATCTTCACCGACTCCCTATTTTTCTAAGTATTTAATCCCAATTCCGCCAAGATTTGACGCTTATAGGCAATTTTTTGGACTTCCTTGTCCTCGTCTTCAGACCAATCTAGTTTAATTTCTGAAACAATCTGCCCAGGGCGATTTTTCAAGATATAGATGCGGTCGCTAAGATTGAGGGCCTCTTCGATACTATGCGTGATAATCAAGGTTGTTAGCTGCAACTGCTTGTGAATCTCCAGATACCAAGCGTGAAGTTCCATCTTGATCATCTCATCCAAGGCACTAAAGGCCTCGTCTAAGAGAAAGAGTTTGTGCCCGAAAAGGTAGGTGCGGAGTAAGGCCACACGCTGACGCATCCCTCCGCTGAGTTCATGAGGATACTTGTCCCTTACAACTGTCAACTGGAAGGTCGCAAGAATTTCATCCGCTCGGGCAATGGCTTCTACCTTATTCACCTTTTGAATCAAGAGGGGCAGGATAATATTGCCAAGCACCGTCTTGTGCTCCAAGAGGAGATCCTTTTGCAACATATAACTCACGCGCCCTTTGGGATTTTCCTCGCCATCAAGGATAATTCGTCCAGACTGGACCTCTAAAATCCCTGCAATCAGGTTAAAGAGGGTAGTCTTTCCAACACCACTTGGACCTAGAATAGAAACCACTTCACCCGAAGTCACCTGCAGGTTGATATCCTCTAAAATCTTTTCATCGCCATAGGCATAGCTTACGTGTTCTAGTCTAATTTCTGTCATTATTTTACAAATTCGTTAGTGAATCCTTTGTCAGTCAAGTCTTCTTTGAGGATACCATTTTCTTTATCCCATTTGTAGAAGGCATTCCAGCGAGCTGCGTCAAATTGACCCCATTTTTCCTTGTCGCTTGCATATTCTTTTGACAAGTATTTTTGAGATTCGATGACAAAGTCACGTTTTTCCTTGAGTTCAGGTGCATTCTTGATGAGGATATCTGCAGCTTCTTCTGGATGTTCCATAGCGTATTGGTAGCCTTTTTTGATAGCTTGGATGACTTTACGAGCTTCTTCTTTGTTTTCTTTGAGATAGTCGTTGTTAGCGATGATTACTGGTGAGTAGTAGTCAAACTCTTTTACATAGTCTTTCAAATACATGAAGTTAGCGTCTACGCCTTGAGATTTGGCAAGAATACCATCCCAACCGTAGTAGATCCAAGCAGTGTCAAAGACACCATTGGCAATCGGTGTGATTGAGTTTGAGTCGTTGTTTGGTACTTTTTCGACCTTCTCAAAGTCTCCACCTTGAGATTCTACCAAGGTTTTCAACATAGCAAGCTCAGTCGGGTCATTCCAGGTTCCATATTTCTTGCCAACCAAGTCTTTTGGACTAGTGACATTGTCCGATTTACGTGAGATGATTCCTGATGTATTGTGCTCTACGATAGCGGCAACGGCAGTGATTCCTGCCCCTTTTTCCAATTTCTTAGCCATGTAGTCTTGGAAATAGATAGCAAATGGTGCCTTGCCATTGATAACCAAGTCAGATGAGCTTTCTTCTGGTGGCAATTTCAAATCAACATCCACTCCAGCTTCTTTGAAATAACCTTTTTCCTTAGCTACATAAAGTCCTGTGTGGTTAGTGTTTGGCGTCCAGTCTAGGATAAAGTCAATCTTCTTGACTTCTGCTTCTTTGTTGTCCTTAGAAGCAGTTCCTTGTCCACAAGCCACAAGCACGACAGCTACAAAAGCCGTTACAATCGTTAAAAATACTTTCCATGTCTTTTTCATTTTATTTCCTCTTTTCTTTTTCTCAAATGTCTTCTATGGACGCTTCCATTTAATCACATATTTCTCACTGATATCGACCAGCTTCATTCCTAGAAGGCTGATAATCGACACCAGAATAATAATAGCAAACATGGTATCATACTGAAACAGTTTCTTTGACTGAATCATATAAACACCAAGACCTTCAAAGCCTCCCAACCACTCAGATACCACTGTTGTGATAAAGGCGTAAGAGACACTGACCCTCAGACCTGCATAAAAGTAAGGCAGGCTATCCGGGATTTTAAAATGCCACAGGATTTGCCAAGGCTTGGCCCGCATCAGACTAAACAAGGTCAACATATCCTTGTCACAATGTCTAAAACCATCCAAAATACTGACTATGATAGGAAAGGTTGTCGTCAAAATAATCAAGACAATCTTGGGCAAAATCCCATAACCTAGCCACAAGACCAAGATAGGAGCTATGGCAATGGTCGGAATGGTCTGGATAACCACCATCATAGGGTAGATAAGATCATTGAGCCAAGCTAGACTATCCATGAGCACAGCCATGATACAAGCAATAAGGACACCCAGAACAAGACCTAGTAAAGCCACTCTCAAGGTCGCCCAGCTATGGTGCCAGAGAAATTCTCTGTCACGAACAAAGGACTGGAGGATCTCAAGAGGAGTTGGCAGGATAAACTTGGGTAAAAGTTTGAATATTCCTGCTAACTGCCAGACCGACAAGACTCCTATAAAGCCCAAAAGACTAATGTGTCGTCTCAGTATACTTTTCAAGTTTCTCATCGATGCTTAAAATCTCTCCTATATTTATTTTGACATTGGCAAAGACATTATCTGCCTCCTGCCCGGCCACTTCAAGCGCTTCTTTGAGAATGCGCATGAGCTCATCAAACTCCCCTTCCAAGACCGTTTCAAATGGTGTCACCACCATGGTCACGGACTGAGCTTGCAGATAAGCAATAACCTGATCGATAATACCAATTCGATCAATCCCCTGTGATAGGGGCAAGACTTGCAAGGCAATGCTTGCTTTCATAAAAACCTCCTCTTCTCGGTTTTCCTTTTGACAAAAAGAAAAACCTTTACCATATATACGGAAAAGGTGCAGAATTCGACTAAGTATCCTTCCCTACGCTGGCATTACCCAGATCAGGTGCGGTCGAAGTTTAACACTTCCTCTCAGACTGTACACAGACTCCCGTATATTATATGGACATATGATAACGCAAAAGCAAGGATAAGTCAAGGAAACTGCTTACAGAAAATCTTGAAAAAGAGTTTGAAGACAAATGCTTCAAACTCTATCCTAGCTATCTTATTTAGCCTCGTACCAGGTTGCCCCTTCATTTTCATCTGCGATAAGGGGAACACTGAGTTGAATGGCTTCTTCCATGGTTTGTTTCACCAGTACTTTGACGGCTGCTAGTTCTGATTTCGGAACTTCAAGGACGATTTCATCATGCACTTGCAACAGCATCTTGGTCTGATAACCGCCTTCTACCAAAGCCTTGTCTAGCTGGATCATAGCAATCTTAAGAATATCTGCTGCCGAACCCTGAATAGGGGAGTTAATGGCAGTTCGCTCTGCAAAACCACGAATGTTAAAGTTGCGCGAATTGATATCTGGCAACTCACGACGACGCTTGAAGAGGGTCTCTACATATCCCTTATCACGCGCTTCACGCACCACTTCTTCCATATAGTTTTTGATCCCAGGAAAACGCTCAAAGTAGGTATCAATGTAGGCTTTGGCCTTCTTACGACTAATACCAAGATTGTTTGCCAAACCAAAGTCTGAAATCCCGTAAACCACTCCAAAGTTAACCGCCTTGGCATTGCGACGGTCGTTTGGAGTCACATCCTCTGGACGTTCAATTCCAAAGACTCGCATGGCCGTTGAAGTATGGATGTCAGCTCCTTCTTGGAAAGCCTTAATCAAATGCTCATCTTTAGAGATATGTGCCAAGACGCGCAATTCAATCTGTGAATAGTCCGAACTGAGTAGTACACTATCCTCCCACTCTGGCACAAAAGCCTTACGAATGAGGCGACCTTGTTCCAAGCGAACAGGAATATTTTGGAGGTTTGGATCCACACTAGACAAACGCCCAGTCTGAGTCAAATCCTGCACATATCGAGTATGAATCTTGCCATCAGCCAAAATCCAATCCTGCAAACCAACCACATAGGTAGATTGAATCTTCGCAATCTGACGGTAATCGAGAATTTTCTTAACAATTGGCGCAATAGGAGCCAGACGCTCTAGCACATCCACGGCTGTCGAGTAACCTGTCTTGGTTTTCTTGGTGTATTCTAGAGGAAGACCAAGCTTTTCAAAGAGAAGCACCCCCAACTGCTTAGGCGAGTTGATATTAAACTCCTCACCAGCTAGCTCATAAATCTCTTGAGTGAGTTGCTCAATGACGACCTCATTTTCAGCTTGCATCTCAAGCAGGGTTTCTTTTTTGACCTTGATACCAGCAATTTCCATCTTAGCAAGGACAAAAGCCAGAGGTTGCTCCATGTCATAGAGGAGATCTAACTGTCCATGTTCACTGAGTTTTTCAAGTAAAACAGGCTCAGTCTCAACCAATACAGCAACCTTGCGAGCCAAATGCTCCAAGAATTTCTCTCTCTCAGGGATAGCTTTCTTAACACCCTTACCGTAGAAGGTCTCATCATCGACCAAATAAGTCTGGCCATAGAGATTCGCAATGGTTGAAATTTCATTGTTCTCGACAGTAGAGAGGAGGTATTTGGCCAAGCGGCTGTCAAAAGCAGGTGCCTGGAGATTCAAGCCCAAGCGATTTAAAAGAACCTTAGCTTTCTTAAAGTCATACACTTTCAGAGGTGTTTTTTCTAGAAATTCCTTGAGAATCGGCTCCTGCAAGAGCTCAAGTTTATCTGTAGCGTAAAGTTTATCCCCACAGGACCAGGCAAAACCAACTAAGTCATCTGTATGGTAATTCTCACCAAAGAGTTCCAAGTGGAAGATAGAGTCTGCGCTCAGCATGTCTTGACTGACTTGGTCAACGATGGCGAAATCCAAACTTTCAGGCGAATCCGTTGATGACACATTTAAAGCTTGCTTGAGCTGTTTGAAGCCCATCTCATCGTAGAATTTCCCGAGATTTTCCACATCTGGGCCATTATATACCAAGTCATCAAGGCCAATCTCAATCGGTGCCTGAGTCTCAATGGTCGCCAAGGTTTTAGACAGGAAAGCTTGTTCCTTGTCATTGATGAGATTTTCCTTCATCTTAGAAGCCTTCATCCCATCGATATTTTCATAAATACCCTCAAGCGATCCGTGTTCTAGCAAGAGCTTGATACCCGTCTTTTCACCAATCTTAGTGACACCAGGGATATTATCAGACTTATCCCCCATAAGAGCCTTAAGATCAATAAACTGAGCCGGTGTGAGGCCCATTTTTTCCATAAGATAGTCTGGCGTAAAGGCCTCAAACTCAGCCACACCTTTCTTAGAAATCTCGACCACCGTATGCTCATCCGTCAACTGGATCAAATCCTTATCTCCGCTAACGATTGTCACATCAAAAGAATCCTTCTCAGCCAAACGACCTAGGGTCCCGATGATATCATCGGCTTCATACTGGGGCAGTTCATAATGGCGAATCCCAAGATGATCTAACAACTCACGAATGAAGGGAAATTGCTCACGAAACTCATCTGGAGTTTTAGCGCGACCACCTTTGTAGTCTGCATACATCTCTGTTCGGAAAGTCGTCTTACCTGCATCAAAGGCTACCAAAACATGGCTGGGCTCAACCCGCTCTAAGACATGATTCAACATGAGTTGAAAACCGTAGATTGCATTGGTATGAAGGCCATTAGCATTTTTAAACCGATCCAACTGCTGATAGAGCGCAAAAAAAGCTCGAAAAGCAACAGAAGATCCATCAATTAATAATAATTTTTTCTTGTCCATACACCCATTATAAAGGAAAGAGGGGAAAAATACCATCGGAAAGAATAGGCAAATGGTAGCGAAGTCCACTTTTTTATATTCTTTCTAGATTCTAGCTCCGTTACTGTCCACTCGATAGCCATCCACAGTGGTATTCACTGCTAAAGCCCCTGAAGCATTAACGTAGTAATACTTTCCTCCTACTTGGAACCATTGGCTAGACTTCATAGCCCCTGAACTCTCCAAATAATACCATGTTCCATTTTCCTTGAGCCAACCTGTCTGCATCTCCCCTGATGCCTTTAGATAGTACCAATGCGAGCCATCCTTCACCCAACCTGTTGACATGGTTCCATTTTCTTTGAAGTGATACCAACTGCCATTTATTTTCTTCCAACCAGTTGCGAGATTTCCGTTCTCACGGTAATTCCAAATACCGTTTTGCTTCTTCCAACCATTCTCCACCGATTCTGTTTCCATATACTGGACGTATCTCCTCATTCCACTATAGGACAGGTAACTAAGCCACTTATAACCATCCTGTTCTACGATTTGATCGTAGCTAACATTTTCACCAGGATAGTAGTAGTCGATAACTTGCGCTGTACTTGACGGCTGGTTTCGAATGGCAGACTTTTGAGTAAACGTGTGAGTCCCACTAGATGCCAGCCCTGACCTGATAGGATTTACAGTTCTACCACCATTCCCTACCAAGTCCTTAAAATGAATAAACCCTGTCATGGTGCTAGCTTTAACTATTCGACGGTTATACCTCTCTCGAACTCCATAGTTATACTCTTCAATCTCAATCGTATCCCCTAATACATTAGATACCCAGGCCACGTGCCCATAATAACCTTCTGTCGACCAAGCAATAGCCCCAACTTCTGGCTTAGTATCCACACGATAGCCTTCTCGCCTTGCACGATGTCCCCATTCATTCGCATTTCCATAGGCAGGAGGAATCTCAAAGCCATTTACACTACTCAAACGAAAGGCCGCAAAAGAGGTACACTGGCGAGAATACATCCGCCACTGATCGATTTCAACACTACCATTTTTGTAGTGAAGCGGATAATCATCTCCACGCGCTACACTGTCGGCTTGAACCGATTCCCCACCAAACAAAAAGGTACTCGTAACGAACAAAGTAGCCAGCCCTACACTCAACTGAGTACATCTACTCTTCTTAACTCCTGATTTAAAAAACGTCATTCATTCTCCTTAATAATATAAATTTCCGAGGTTACCCTCGTTTATACTATTCGGGAGAAAAAGAAAAAAGTGAGCAAAGCTCACTTCATTTTAGGATTCTTAGTCTAGATAGCGAATCAAGTTCTTTTCTGTCAAGATATCTGAGTAGGTGAAGGATTCAACGTAGACATTGGCTTGTTTGTCTCCTTCAACATCCCCAAATTCAACGATAAATAGAGATGGATACACCTCAATTAGCTTACCCAATCTATTTTTTTGGCGCTTACGGCCATTCTCCAAAGTCATTTCAACGACTTGTCCCTCATGCGCCTTGATCTCTTCTTTGATTTTTTTCATCTTGGCTACATCTGTAAATGCATCTGACATTTTATGCCTCCCTCTTTGAGATACTTGAAAATTTATTGTATTCTTTTTGGAAAATCAATTCCACCGTTCCACGAGCTCCACTACGATTTTTCTCAATGATAACCTCAACCTTGTTATTTGGAATTCCTTCCTCTTCTTCACCCGCACGATCGTAGTAGTCGTCACGGTATAGAAAAGCTACGATATCCGCATCCTGCTCGATAGAACCCGATTCACGAATATCAGACAAGACTGGTCTCTTATCTTGACGCTGTTCCACTCCACGAGATAGCTGACTAAGAGCAATGACTGGAACCTTTAATTCCTTGGCTAGAATTTTCAACTGACGAGAAATTTCAGAGACTTCTTGTTGGCGGTTCTCACGACCAGTACCTGTGATAAGCTGTAGGTAGTCGATCAAAATCAAGCCTAGATTGCCTGTTTCTTGAGCCAGTTTACGTGAGCGAGAGCGAATTTCCGTGATCCGAATCCCTGGCGTATCATCAATATAGATACTCGCGTTGGCTAGATTCCCTTGAGCAATGGTATATTTTTGCCACTCCTCATCAGTCAATTGACCAGTACGGATAGAATGAGACTCCACCAAACCTTCTGCTGCCAGCATACGGTCTACTAGGCTTTCTGCACCCATTTCTAGCGAAAAGATAGCAACCGTCTTGTCCAACTTAGTCCCGATGTTCTGAGCAATGTTCAAGGCAAAGGCCGTCTTACCAACCGCTGGTCGCGCCGCTAGGATAATTAACTCCTCCTCATGAAGACCTGTCGTCATATGGTCCAAATCACGGTAGCCCGTTGCAATACCTGTGATATCCGTTGTTTGTTGTGACCGAACTTCTAGGTTCCCAAAGTTGATATTTAGAATATCACGGATGTTCTTGAACCCACTACGATTGGCATTTTCGCTAACATCAATGAGCCCCTTTTCAGCCTGAGCAATGATTTCATCTGCAGGCTTAGAAGCCTCATAAGCTTGGTTGACAGACTCTGTCAACTTGGAAATCAAGCGACGTAGCATAGCCTTTTCAGCTACGATTTTAGCATAATATTCTGCATTAGCTGAAGTTGGTACAGAGTTGACAATTTCAACAAGGTAAGACAAGCCACCAATATTTTGGAGATCCCCTTGGTTATCCAAAATCGTCCGAACCGTCGTCGCATCAATCGCTTCCCCACGATCCGACAAATCTACCATCGCTTGGAAAATCAACCGATGAGCATACTTAAAGAAGTCTCGAGAATCAATGTATTCTCGGACAAAAACGAGCTTGCTCTCATCTATAAAAATAGCCCCCAGAACAGATTGCTCTGCCAAAATATCCTGAGGTTGAACTCGCAGTTCCTCTACTTCTGCCATCCGACTTTCCTTCCTTTTACAATCTTGTCAAGAAGTTGTAAACTTACCCTTCTTTTACACGAAGATTGATGACACTTGTAACATCTTGGTAGATTTTCACTGGTACATCAATCAAACCTACTGCTCGAATTGGTGCCTTTACTTGAATATGACGCTTGTCAATATTAATTCCAAATTGCTTTTGCAGTTCTTCTGCAATCTTCTTATTGGTGATTGAGCCAAAGGTACGGCCATCTGGTCCAACTTTTTCAACAAACTCTACAACAGTTTCTTCTGCTTCAAGCTTGGCTTTGATTGCTCTTGCCTCTGCTAACATCTCTGCATGAGCCTTTTCTTCTGATTTTTGTTTTCCACGCAATTCACCGATTGCCTGAGCAGTCGCTTCCTTAGCCAAATTCTTTTTAATCAGGAAGTTTTGGGCGTAGCCAGTTGGCACTTCCTTGATTTCGCCTTTTTTCCCTTTTCCTTTAACATCTGCTAAAAAGATTACTTTCATTCTTCTTTCTCCTTTTCCTTTAGTTCATCTAAGACAAGTTGAGTCAATTTGTCTCCAACTTCTGACAGACCCATATTCTCGATTTGTGCAGCAGCTAGATTAAAGTGACCACCGCCACCCAACTCTTCCATAATGCGTTGGACATTGATTTTACTGCGGCTTCGAGCTGAGATAGAGATAAATCCTTGTGTATTTTTTGCTAGAACGAAACTAGCCTCAATACCAGACATAGCCAACATAGCATCGGCAGCCTTACTGATGACAACCGTATCATAAGTAGTTGAGTCCTTAGCTTGGGCAATCAAGACATCTGCACCCAGCTTACGACCTTGTAAAATGAGTTCATTTACCTCACGGTACTCTTCAAAATCTGTCGCAGCAATCTCCTAAATTGCGATACTGTCGCTTCCCCGTGTTCTCAGATAGCTAGCCACATCAAAGGTTCGACTCGTCACGCGAGATGTAAAATTCTTGGTATCCAGCATCATACCAGCCATCAAAACACTGGCCTGCATACGACTCAAACGATTTTTCTTAGAATTTTGGAACTGAATCAATTCTGTTACCAACTCACTCGCACTACTTGCTCCACTTTCGATATAGGTGATGACTGCATTCTCTGGAAAATCCTGATCACGTCTATGATGGTCAATGACAATGGTTTGCGTGAATAGTTCATAAAAACCTTTGGACAAGGTCAAAGCCGTCTTGGAATGATCCACTAAAATCAACAAAGAGCGCTTGGTGACCAATCTCATCGCATCTGTAAGAGGCAAGAGTTTAGTGACTCCCTCTTTCCCCAAGAAGTTGACAGCCCGCTCAATGTCTGGCGACATTTGTTCTGCATCATAAACAGCATAGCTATTTTCAGTGATATTGCTCGCAAACAACTGCATGCCAACAGCAGAGCCCAAAGCGTCCATATCTAGATTCTTGTGACCTACTACAAAGACTTGGTCTACACTTCGAATTTTATCTGAAATAGCTGTCATCATGGCTCTGGTACGTGTTCTTGTTCTCTTAACGGAGGCTGCGGAACCACCACCAAAATAGATTGGGTTCTTGGTTTCATCATTTTCCTTGACAACCACTTGGTCCCCACCACGAACCTCAGCTAAGTTCAAGTTTCTTAAAGCAACTTTCCCTATCTCATCATGATTTCCATCACCATAAGAAAAGCCCATGCTCAAGGTCAATGGCAGCTGTCTCTGTTTTGACTCCTCACGAAAGGCATCAATCACAGAGAATTTATCATTCATCAAGCCCTCAAGAACTGTGTAATCAGTAAATAGATAAAATCGATCCATCCCCACACGCCGAGAAAACATAGCATATTGACCAGCAAACTCTGAAACAAAATTTGCCACAAAACTATTGATATGACTGATATCCGATTCGGAGGTTGCATCCTCTAAATCATCGTAGTTGTCTACCGAGATGACCCCAATCACTGGTCGACTGGTTACCAATTCGACAGTTGCTTCATATTCCCCTGAAACGTCAAAGAAATACAGGACACCCGCAACCTTGTCCATATGAACGGCATAGCGTGTTTCACCCAAGTTAGCATAAGAACCAGGGTTCCCCACAGAAGCCTTGATAATGGTTTGAATCAAGTCAACATCAATTTCGCCTTCTTCAGTCGTCAAAATCAACTCAGCATAAGGATTAAACCATTCGACTTCGCCACTAGATAAATCTAATTTCAGAACACCAACTGGCATTTGATCAAGCAGCGTGTTCAAGCTATCTTCCGCTTGATGGTTTACGTATTGGATTTGTTCAATTTCGCTCTTTTCATACTGTTTTTTTTGCCATACGAATAAAAGCAGATAAAGAAGTACAAATAAAAACAGGGCACTGATTGTTACAACATTATTTTGTGAAAAAATAATCAGTATTGTTAAGGTTCCGAAAGTCGCAATCCCTAGTAGAACCGCAGAAATCGGAGTTAAATTATTTTTTTTCATTCTAAACCTCTTGCGCATTATTATATCACAAAAGCCCTTAAAAAGCGACCTTTAAAAAGTGGTCAGCCTCCTTTTCCTTATTGATTTTTTATGGTTTTAATGCAAAAAGGAGAATAAGCTCATTATCCTCCTGCACATCTATATACTCTGGTTACTGTCACTTAACGTTCAACGATGAGGGCTGTTCCCATCCCTCCCCCGATACAGAGAGTTGCTAAACCAGTTTTAGCATCACGTTTCATCATCTCATGTACCAGAGTCACTAAGATACGGCAGCCTGAAGCTCCAATTGGGTGACCAAGAGCAATCGCGCCACCATTGACATTGACAATATCTGTGTTAAAGCCAAGTGTTTTCCCAACCGCACAAGCCTGAGCGGCAAAGGCTTCATTTGACTCAATCAAGTCGAGATCATCAACTGTCAAATTGCCTTTTTCAAGAGCTTTGCGAGTCGCATAAATCGGTCCACATCCCATCATCTTAGGATCCAAACCTGCACTTGCATACGAACGAATACGAGCAATGACTGGAAGTCCCAATTCTTCAGCTTTTTCAGCACTCATGACCAAGACAGCCGCTGCTCCGTCATTGATACCTGAGGCATTCCCCGCTGTAACAGAACCGTCTTTTTTGAAAACAGGATCTAGCTTAGATAAACTCTCCAAGCTAGCATCTTTTCTAGGAAATTCATCTGTATCAAAGACGATAGGATCGCCTTTGCGTTGAGGAATAACCACCGGAACAATCTCTTCCTTAAAGCGTCCAGATTCTATAGCCGCCACTGCTCGTTTTTGTGACTCTAAAGCAAAAACATCTTGTTCTTCTCGACTGATACCATATTCTTCAGCCACATTTTCAGCTGTAATCCCCATATGGTATTCGTTAAAGGCATCAGACAAACCGTCCTTAATCATGGTATCTACCACTTTCGAATCTCCCATACGGCCGCCCCAACGGAAGTTTGGCAAAACATATGGAGCCTGACTCATATTTTCTGCACCACCAGCCACGACAATATCTGCATCTCCGCACTGAATCGCTTGAGCAGCTAACTGAACTGCCTTTAAACCTGAACCACAAACCTTATTGATAGTAAAGGCTGGTGTAAATTCAGGAACCCCCGCATGAATACTCATTTGGCGAGCCACGTTTTGGCCTAAACCTGCACCTAGGACATTTCCCATAATCACTTCATCTACCTGCTCTGGTTTAATATTCGCTTTTTCCAAAGCACTCTTAATGACCAAAGATCCCAAATCAACAGCAGAAACATTCTTCAAACTCCCGCCAAAGGAACCTAAAGGTGTTCGCACCGCCGAAACAATAACTACGTCTTTCATGACTACCTCCATTTATACCTCATATAATGACTAATGACGCAATATAAAAGTGGTTTACACTGGTGTAAACCACTTTGAAAATTCTATTTTATGATTCTTTTACTTCAAGCAAACCAACTTCACCATCTTCACGACGATACAAAACATTTGTTGTTTGATCTTCTACGTCTACATAGATAAAGAAATCATGTCCCAACAAATCCATTTGAAGAAGCGCTTCTTCCAAATCCATTGGTTTCAAATCAATTTGTTTTGAACGAACCACTTTTGGTTGCACAACATTTGCATCTTCAACTAGAGCATCTGTAAAGAGTTGGCTTGTTGCAACCTTATTTTTATTCTTGCGTTCGATTTTTGTTTTATTTTTTCGAATCTGGCGTTCAATTTTATCTGTTACAAGATCGATAGAACCATACATATCTTGAGAAATATCTTCTGCACGAAGAGTAATTGACCCAAGTGGAATTGTTACTTCAACTTTTGCTGTTTTTTCACGGTAAACTTTCAAGTTGACACGTGCATCCAACTCTTGTTCAGGTTGAAAATATTTTTCGATCTTTTCGAGTTTAGAAACTACATAATTGCGAATTGCTTCTGTTACTTCTAGGTTTTCACCACGGATACTATATTTAATCATATAAGTACCTTCTTTCTAAACATTTTTATTTTTCTAACTATATTATAACGCTTTCATTTTCATTTTGCAAATTTTTTCCTCATCTTACAAGTGAAAAAGTTTTGACTTCCAAAACACCTGCCTCTTCAAAAAGTCGCTTCACACGATTGATAGTCGCTCCTGTCGTATAGATGTCATCAATGAGCAAAATCTTCTTAGGAAGAGGGGCTTCCGTTTTGATATAAAATGGAATTTCAGTAGCTAATCTTTCTGAGCGATTCTTAGAAGAACTAGCTTTCTCTTCTCTTTTTCCTAATAAGTCTTTACAAGGAAATCCCGCTGCCTCAATCAAACCTTCAACCTGGTTAAATCCTCTCTCAAGCAATCTTTCAGGACTTAAGGGAATTACTACAAATTCATAGCCTCTATACTTTTTCAACTCATTAGCAAGAACAGGAGCAAAAACCTTTCTAAGCAGAAAATCCCCATCAAACTTATATCGACTAAAGAAGTCTTTCATAGCTTGATTATAGGTAAATATCGCTTTATGGCTAACTTGAATTCCTTCTTTACACCAAAATTTACAATCTTGACACTGAGTTGACATCCCTGTTTTCATACAGCTTGGACAATAATTCTCACCAATCTTCTCAAAACTAGAAGCACAAGCTGAGCAAAGATAGTTTTGCTCATTCTTTAAAAGAAAGAGATGACTAAAAGTCAAGTTACTCTTTGTTGTCTGTCCACATAACAAACAGTTCATAATCCCGCCTCCTTGTTCATCTGCTTGATTTCCTTGATTGCCTTTTTAATGGAAGTATTTAATCCATCATGAAAGAAGAGCAACTCACCAGTCGGTCTATCCATACTGCGCCCAACTCGCCCTCCAATCTGAATCAAGCTAGACTTGGTAAAGAGACGATGATTAGCATCTACAACGAAAACATCCACAAAAGGGAAGGTAACTCCACGCTCCAAGATTGTTGTACTGATTAGTATTGTTAGTTCCCCATCTCGAAAAGCTTGTACCTGCTCTAATCGATTTTCTGTGACAGAAGATACAAAACCGATATTCTCATTGGGAAAATGCTCTTGCAGGAGTTCTTTCAACCTCTCACCTTTCTGAATTTCTGATGCAAAAAGAAGTAATGGAAAACCAGTTCGTCTCTGTTTCTCAATATAGGTTTTTAACTTTGGTGACAACTGACTCTTATCTAAATAACGATTAAAATCTGATAACCAGACTGGTTTAGGAATAATCAAAGGATTTCCATGAAACCGTCTTGGCAAGCTCAATCGTTTTAATTCTCCTGTGCGAACCTTCTTATCTAACTCATCTGTAGAAGTAGCTGTAAGGAATATCCTTAACCCTTCCTCCTTTACACTTTGATTTACAGCATAGTAAAGCACCGAGTTGTCAACATAAGGAAAGGCATCTACTTCGTCCACTATCAGCAAGTCAAAAGCATGATGAAATTTTAATAGCTGATGAGTCGTTGCAATAACTAGTGGTGTTCGAAAATAAGGTTCTGACTCACCATGAAGTAGTGCTATATCACAAGCAAAGTCATTCAGCAGTCGTTTATGCAGCTCCAAGCAAACATCTATACGTGGACTTGCTAAACAAACTGCACCACCTTCATCAATCACTTTGGCCACAACTTGGTAAATCATCTCTGTCTTTCCAGCTCCTGTTACAGCGTGAACCAAGGTTGGCTCTTGCTTGTCTACCGCTTGAAGCAGTCCCTCTGACACTTTTTCTTGAAAAGGTGTTAACTGACCACGCCATTTGAGAACATCTTGTTTCGGAAAATCTTCCTGCGGAAAATAGTATAAAGCTTGATCGCTCCTAACCCTCTTCATCAATAAACACTCCCTACAATAGTAAGCACCTATAGGCAAATGCCATTCTTCTAGAATACTACTATTACAACGTTGGCAGAACAATTTTCCCTTCTCCTTTCTCATAGCTGGAAGTTTCTCCGCCAACTGACGTTCCTCTTTAGTTAATTCATTCTCAGTAAACAAACGACCGAGATAGTTTGGATTTACTTTCATACTTCTTTATTCGTAAAAATCTAGCGCTTTAGGTAATTTTTTAGTACAATTAAATCATGGAATTTAGAACAATTAAAGAGGACGGGCAAGTCCAAGAAGAAATCAAAAAATCCCGCTTTATCTGTCATGCAAAACGTGTCTATAGTGAAGAAGAGGCTCGTGACTTTATCACTGCCATCAAAAAAGAACACTACAAAGCTACTCATAACTGCTCTGCTTTCATTGTAGGGGAACGTAGTGAGATCAAGCGTACGAGTGATGATGGCGAGCCTAGTGGTACTGCTGGAGTCCCTATGCTTGGCGTCTTAGAAAATCATAATCTTACTAATGTCTGCGTAGTGGTTACCCGCTACTTTGGGGGAATTAAGTTAGGCGCTGGCGGTTTGATTCGCGCTTACGCAGGAAGCGTAGCTTTGGCTGTCAAAGAAATTGGTATTATTGAAATCAAAGAGCAAGCTGGTATAGCCATTCAGATGTCCTACGCTCAGTATCAAGAATATGGCAATTTTCTTAGAGAACATAATCTCATGGAACTCGAGACAACCTTCACAGATCAAATTGATACCATAATTTATGTTGATAAGGAAGAGAAAGAAAATATCAAGTCTGCTCTTGTGGAGTTTTTTAATGGAAAGGTTACTTTAACAGATCAAGGTTTACGAGAAGTTGAAGTTCCTGTAAACTTATTGTAAACAAAGGAGAAATACATGGCGTTTGGGAAATTTATTCAAGGACTTTCTGGTAATTTTAGCGAGCAAAACAAAGAAGCTCTTATCAAAGAATATGGTCAATATCTACTAGAGAACGAAGAAATTCAAAGTGGATATAAACTTATTCGCGATTCTATTATCTTTACAAATATCCGTATTATCTTTACAGACAAACAAGGCGCTACTGGTCGCAAGATGTCTGTTAAGTCACTCTTTTTGATGAACATTGTCAACGTTGAAATGGAAACTGCGGGAGCAGGTATAGACGATAGTGAGATTACGATCACTTATTTAGAGAATGTCTTTCTAAAAGCACATAATGAGCATTTTAGTGCTCATAAATTTGAATTCCCTAAGAAAACGGATATTGTTCCACTTTATACCTATTTATTAGAATTGGCTTATCACAATCGCTTGAAAATTAATGGCTTAGACCTTTGATATAAAAAAATCCTATCGCTTCGATAGGATTTCTATATTTTACAAATAGCCTTAAGCGCGTTATACTAGTATCATCTTATACAAAGAGGTATATCTATGGCTATTTATAACAATATCACTGAACTTATTGGACAAACACCGATTGTTAAACTTAACAACATTGTTCCAGAGGGTGCTGCAGATGTCTATGTTAAACTAGAAGCTTTTAACCCTGGATCGTCAGTAAAAGACCGTATTGCCCTTAGCATGATTGAAAAAGCGGAACAAGATGGTATTCTAAAACCGGGTGCTACCATTGTTGAAGCAACGAGTGGAAACACTGGTATCGGTCTTTCATGGGTTGGTGCCGCTAAAGGATATAAGGTTGTTATCGTCATGCCTGAAACGATGAGTGTGGAACGACGTAAGATTATCCAAGCCTATGGTGCTGAACTCGTCCTTACTCCTGGTAGCGAAGGAATGAAAGGGGCTATTGCCAAAGCTCAGGAAATCGCCGCTGAACGTGACGGCTTCCTTCCACTCCAATTTAATAATCCAGCTAATCCAGAAGTACACGAAAGAACAACAGGAGCTGAAATACTGGCTGCTTTCGGTTCTGATGGACTAGATGCTTTTGTAGGTGGTGTTGGCACCGGTGGAACGATCTCAGGTGTTTCTCACGCTCTTAAAGCAGCAAATCCAAACGTTCAAGTTTATGCAGTTGAGGCAGACGAGTCAGCTATCTTGTCTGGTGAAAAGCCAGGACCTCACAAAATTCAAGGCATCTCAGCTGGATTTATTCCTGAAACACTTGATACAAAAGCCTATGACGGTATCGTCCGTGTAACATCAGATGATGCTCTTGCACTTGGCCGTGAGATCGGTGGAAAAGAAGGCTTCCTTGTTGGGATTTCTTCTGCTGCAGCGATTTACGGTGCAATTGAAGTTGCCAAGAAATTAGGTACAGGTAAGAAAGTCCTTGCTTTAGCACCAGATAACGGCGAACGTTATTTGTCTACAGCACTCTATGAATTTGAAGTGTAGTCTCCTAAATGCACTTAGCCCTTATTAAAGGGCTTTTTCTTTGACCAATTTAAAGAAAAATCTAAGTTCTCTACAGCAAAAGAAAAAGGAAGCAATTTGCTTCCTTTTTAATTAGTTATTCAAGGCTGCTGCCATTGTAGCTGCAACTTCTGCTTCGAAGTCATTTGCAGCTTTCTCGATACCTTCACCAACTTCAAAGCGAGCGAACTCAACTACTGAAGCATTTACTGATTCAAGGTAAGCTTCAACTGTCTTGCTGTCATCCATGATGTAGACTTGTGCAAGAAGTGTGTATGCTTGGTCAACTTTAGTATTGTCAAGCATGAAGCGATCCATTTTACCTGGGATGATTTTGTCCCAGATTTTTTCTGGTTTGCCTTCTGCAGCCAACTCAGCTTTGATGTCAGCTTCAGCCTGAGCGATTACTTCATCAGTCAATTGTGCTTTTGATCCATATTTCAAGTGTGGAAGGGCTGGTTTGTTAACCATAGCGCGGCTTTCATTGTCTTGGTCGATGACGTGGTTCAATTGTGCCAACTCATCTTTAACGAATTGAGCATCCAATTCTTTGTATGAAAGAACTGTTGGTTTCATCGCTGCGATGTGCATTGACAATTGTTTAGCAAGAGCTTCGTCTCCACCTTCGATAACTGAGATAACACCGATACGGCCACCGTTGTGTTGGTAAGCTCCAAAGTGTTGTGCATCTGTTTTTTCGATCAAAGCAAAACGACGGAATGAGATTTTTTCTCCGATAGTTGCTGTTGCAGATACATACGCTGCTTCAAGAGTTTCACCTGAAGGCATTGTCAAAGCAAGAGCTTCTTCATTGTTAGCTGGTTTTCCTTCAGCAATTACTTTAGCTGTAGCGTTTACCAAGTCAACGAATTGAGCATTTTTCGCAACGAAGTCAGTTTCAGCGTTTACTTCAATTACTGCTGCAACGTTACCGTTAACATAAACACCAGTCAAACCTTCTGCAGCAACACGATCAGCTTTCTTAGCTGCTTTCGCCATACCTTTTTCACGAAGCAATTCAATCGCTTTTTCGATATCGCCGTCTGTTTCTACAAGCGCTTTTTTAGCGTCCATAACACCGGCACCAGATTTTTCACGCAACTCTTTTACAAGTTTAGCTGTAATTTCTGCCATTTTGATTCTCCTATATTTTTTAAAAATAGGAGAGCTGGGCTAAGCCCCGCCCTCCTAGGTAATTACTATTTATATGAATTAAGCGTTGTCGCCTTCTACAACTTCAACGATTTCTTCGATTGAGTCTGCTTGAGCTTCTGAAGCTGCAAATTCTGCTTCAACTGCTACTGCATCTTCACCTTGACGTCCTTCGATGATAGCGTCAGCCAATTTAGCTGTGATCAATTTAACCGCGCGGATAGCGTCATCGTTAGCTGGGATGATTACATCGATATCGTCTGGATCAGTGTTTGTGTCAACCATCGCTACAACTGGGATACCCAATTTTTTAGCTTCTTTAACAGCGATTTGCTCTTTATGTGGGTCAACTACGTACATTACATCAGGGATACGAGGCATGTCTTCGATACCACCCAAGAATTTTTCAAGACGTGCACGTTGTTTGTTAAGAAGTGCAACTTCTTTCTTAGGAAGAACGTCAAAGATTCCTTCTTCTTCCATACGTTTGATTTCTTTCAAACGAGCAATACGTTTTTGGATAGTTCCCCAGTTAGTAAGAGTTCCACCCAACCAACGGTGGTTGATGTAGTATTGACCTGAACGTACAGCTTCTTCAGCAACAGCGTCAGCAGCTTGTTTCTTAGTACCAACAAACAATACAACTGCATCGTTAGCTGCTGCATCACGCATAAAGTCATATGCTTGGTCAGCGTATTTTACAGTTTGTTGCAAGTCGATAACGTGGATTCCGTTACGCTCAGTGAAGATGTACTTAGCCATCTTAGGGTTCCAGCGACGAGTTTGGTGACCAAAGTGTACACCAGCCTCAAGAAGTTGTTTCATTGAAATTACTGCCATGAGTATTTCTCCTTTTTGTTTTTTCCTCTTCTAGATTTCAGCTTGCAAAACGACCCAAGGGCAACAGTTTCACAATTCATCAAGAATGAGTATTATCGTTTACACGACAAGTTTTATTCTATCATATTTCAACAGTATTTTCAAGCTATTTAGTAGAATTTTAGTAGGACTTTCGGATAAAAACATTAAAAGAGACTCGATTGAGTCTCTTCGTTTTATACATTAGTTTGGATAGATGTATGTTACATAACCTTCAGAAGTTGTAGTTGGGTTGAACCATCCACGTTTGTTTCCGATTGTACGATCTCCACCGTAGTTTGATTCTGATACTTGAATACGAGTTGATGATGAAACTGCTGTAACAACCGCTACGTGTCCATAACCACCATCATTCCAGCATGCAATCGCACCAACTTGTGGAGTTGAACCTGTACGGAATCCTGCTGCGGCTGCACTTGTTGCCCACTGAGCTCCGTTGCCCCAGTAATCTCCAGCCCAAGGTGCCAATGTTTTAGCTCCCCAAGTACATTCACCAGTTGGATAACTTGAAGCATTTGAGCTGTAAGTTGGGCGTTGTCTAGCAGGCGCTGCCGCAGGTGCTGGAGTGTAGCTTGAATCCTCATCGTCAGTTGTTGATGTTGCCTGTACTTGAGCTGAGAAACTTGTGTTTCCAGAAGCAACAACTGACTGCTGTTGGCTTGTTTGACGTGCTCTGTAAGCTGCTTCAGCTTCTGCTGCAGCACGTGCTTCTGCCTCTGCTGCTGCTTTCTTCTCTAGCAAACTAGCTTTTTCACCTTCTGCAGTAGCTTTTTCAGCAGCAAGATTCAACTCTGCAACCTTCAACTCAGCTTGCTTAGTTGTCAATGCCTGCGCATCATCAGCCAGTTTTTGTTGGTTAGCAATAACTGTATTGATTGCTTCATTATTGGCTACTTGTTTATCAGAAATTGCTTTTTTATCAGCCTTTTGTTGCTCCAACATTTTGTTGTTAGCCGATACAATCTCGCTCATTGCAGCAACACGCGAAATGGCTTCTGTGATTGATTTTGAGTTTACAATTGTATTAATGTAGCTAGTCGCAGCTCCATTTGTCTGTGCGCTACGTGCTTGTTTTTCTAAAGAAGCATTACGAGCCACGATATTTTTAGAAAGCTCTGTAATTTCTCCTTCAAGTTTTTTAGATTCAGCTTGTAATTTTTCGTTTTCAGCTTGCAAGCTTGCTTGCTCTGCTTGAATTGTTGAAACTTGACCTTGGATTTGATCCACTTGCTTTTGAGCTTCTTGTTGTTGCTCTGTTAAACTGCTAATTTTATTATCTTGAGCAGCAATTTTTTCATCAGTTGTTTCTGCACGAACAGTTGTCAATACTGCTGTTTGTGAGACCAATACTGTACTTAACAAAAGTGACGCTAAGATTTTTTTCTTCATATTCTGTCGATACTCCTTCTATTTGAGACATTACTAGTATACCAAAAAAAGACATAATAAATATTACGCCTTTGTTACATTTATATTTCTTTCTCATAGATAATATTTTTCAAAAATGTATTGGAAAATCGCCATCCATAAGAAGTTCAGAATCATTGAAGGGACAAGGCTATAGACAATGAAAACCGGCATAGAATCTACAGTCAATCCCACAGCAAGAGCTAGAAGATAACTCCCCATATCAAACAGAAAACTGATCACAATAATGGTCAACATCCTTGTCCAACGATTTGTCAAAATCACGCTGTTAAACTTGTGGAGCGAAGCACCTATCAAGATAAACAAAAGCGTGGCAATTCCAATCAAGTGGAAAAAATAAATATCATAAACCAAGCCCACTATAAAACAATAGGCTAGGTAGAGATATTCCGATACTTCGATTGTCTCAAATAAGAGAAACAAAAATAGAAAATGACTGGCTAAATGAAAGTGGGGGAAGAAGGATCCCACCAATTGACTAATATGAGCATCAATTAGCACGACAAAAGGGAGTAAAAAGAATATACCAACTTGTTTAAACAGTCTCATTGCTAATTCCCCACTAACTCTACCACATGAAGATCTTTGATATCAGCACTTAACTTTACAGTTACCTCTCGTGTTAGATAGTCACTGCTGTGCGTTGTACCAACAATCTCTCCAACAGGAATATCTTTGACATTAAAGTTTCCTAGCCCCCCTGTAGTCACCTTATCTCCAGCACTGATGTCACTATTACTATTTAATTGACTGATTTTAAGCAGTTCAGTTTCCTTGTCATAACCAACGATGATTCCGTATATTTCAGTAGAACCATGCAGGATTTTAACAGAAATTTTGTCGGAATTTTCAGTGTTTGTCAATAAGTTGACCGTTGTTGAATGCTCCTCTACTTTTGAAACACTACCAACCAAGCCACCGTTTGCAATGGCCAACATGTTTTCAGAAACTCCTTTTGAACTTCCCGTATCAATTGTTAACTCTTGCTTCCAAGATACTGGAGCACGCATAATCACATCTGCTGCTAAGGTTTTTGTAGCCTGTAATTTTGACTTCATCTCTAGCAACTGACGTAGTTGTTCATTTTCTGTTTTTAAACGTTCTGATTGATTAGACTCCACCTCTAATTGATAGAGTTGTTTTTTTAGACTTTCGTTTTCATTGTACGTCTGCGTCAAATGTCCCAAATCCGATTTGAAAGCATCAAACCACTGAAAGGGTTTTTGAACAATTCTATCTACTAAGGAAATCCCATCTCCTAGTTTTGTCACAATAGCACTTGAATAGGTTGTCACTAATAGTACAGAAACTGCCAGAACTGTGACAAAAACGATGATTAGATATTTTGATTTTTTAAAACGGTTCATATTCCTACCTTTTTACTAAAGATCTACTACTGTGATTTTTTATCAATCTTACAAATCCACTAAGATTTTAAGAAAAATAAGAGACATCCCAGCACCAGAATCACAAGAATCGCCAGTGTATCCTTTTGACTCCATCTCAACTGTCTATACTGGCTTCTGCCCTTTCCTCCCTGATAACCACGCGCTTCCATGGCAATTGCCAATGAATCTGCACGCTTTAAGCTCGTCGCAAAAAGAGGAATTAAAATCGGAATCATAGCCTTTACTTTTTGAACGATGCTTCCCTCACCAAAGTCAACTCCACGGGCCTTTTGAGCATTCATAATTCTCGTTGTGTCATCCATCAAGGTTGGAACAAAACGCAAACTCATTGATAACATGAGACCAATTTCATGAACGGGAACTTTCACGCGTTTCAGAGGCGCTAAAAGAGCTTCAACTGCAGCTGCCAGACTCAAAGGCATGGTCGTTAACGTTAGCAAAGTTGAAAAGAAAATAATCAACACAAAACGACAGAAAATGATTCCTGCTTGTTGCAAAGCATAATCCGTTATTTTTATAAAAGAAAACTCAAATAAGACATTTCCACTTGAAATGAAAAAGAGCTGAAAAAGAGTCGTAAAAGCAATTAAGAAGAACATGGACTTTAATCCCTGAACGAAAAATGAGAGGGAAACGCCCGACAAAGCGATAAATATACCTGTCGCTACAAAAAGAATGAGATTAGCGAGGGGATTATTAGCCCAAAATACAATCAAAATCAGCAGGATCATGGCGAGCAATTTGCTACGGGGATCCAAGCGATGAATGATGGAATCCCCTGGTATATAACGCCCTAAAATCATACTATCCATTTAGCGACTCCTTAAACTCCTCTATTCTGATTGGCAGTTTTTTAAAAGTTACACCCCTATCTGCCAAACGTTTACAAAAGGCTGTGATTTTAGGCACACCTAACTGCACATTTTCCATAAAGGCTACATCTTGAAAAACTTCACTCGGTTTGCCACTTTTGACTAAACACCCCTTTTCCATAACGTAGACCTGATCAGCATACTCAGCTACGTCATCCATCAAATGCGTTACCAGAACGATTGTCATTCCAGAAAGGTGGAGTTTTTTAAACAAGGCCATCAATTCTTTTCTGCCCAGAGGATCTAGCCCTGCTGTTGGCTCATCCAAAACCAAGACAGTTGGCTCCATGGCTAGCATACCTGCTATAGCCACACGTCTCATTTGGCCACCAGAAAGTTCAAAAGGACTGCGCTCAAAGAGTGACTCATCGATGCCCACCAAGGTTAACTTTTCACGCGCAATCTTCTTGGCCTCTTCCTCAGAAACTCCAAAATTTTGCGGTCCAAATGCAACATCTTTCAAAACAGTCTCTTCGAAAATCTGATTTTCAGCAAATTGAAACACTAGACCAACCTGCTTTCGAATCTGGCGAATTTCTTTATTGGTTGATGTAGGGGTAATGACAGTGTCAAAAACTCGAACAGAACCCTTACTTGGTACCAATAGGCCATTTAAAAGCTGTAAAATCGTCGATTTTCCACTACCTGTATGTCCTATCAAAGCTGTATAGGAGCCATCCTCAATCGTCAAGGAAACATCAGCCAAGGCTGATGAAGATAGGGGACTCCCCTCTTGATAGGTAAAGCTCACATTTTCTAGAGTAATTCCCATAACTTATCCTCTAGCTCTCCTTCTGTCAAATAGCCATCCGGCAACTGATAGCCAGTCTCTCTCAAAGATTCTCTCAATTGATTAGAAAAAGGCTCATCTAACCCTATCTGGTCAAGGTCATCCCGAGAAAAAAGTTCTCTTGGGCTGCTAGTTGACTCCACTTGGCCTTTTTTCATGACCAAGACACGGTCACTCATCGCAACTTCTTCTAAGTCATGTGTAATGGAGACGACTGTCATCTGGTGGTCTTTTCGAATCTCTTGAACTGTCTGAATCAGTTCTCTTCGTCCCTCGGGGTCCAACATACTTGTAGCCTCGTCCAAAATTAAAATAGCTGGTCTCAAGGCAACAACCCCTGCAATAGCCACCCGTTGTTTTTGTCCACCAGACAAACGAGCTGGTTCTCTTTTCTTAAAGTCCAGCATACCTACCAACTCCAAAGATTCAGCCACTCTCTTTTTCATTTCTTCACGAGGAAGTCCCTGATTTTCTAAACCAAAGGCAACATCATCTTCAACAGTTGCGCCCACAAACTGGTTATCTGGATTTTGAAAAACCATACCAATTTGACGACGCAAGTCCCAAACATTCTCAGAGGACAGCAATTGGCCATCTATCCAGATTTCCCCAGACTCTACTTCGAGCAAGCCATCAATCAAACGGATAGTTGTCGATTTTCCACTCCCATTATGACCTACAATCGAAAGCCATTCTCCCCGTTTCACGTGAAACGAGACATTATTAACATCATAATGATCCTGATCTTCCTTGTAACGAAAAGACAGATCTTTTACTTCAATAATCGATTTCATTTCGAACCAAATGTCCCTTTGAATACATGAGCGCTACCCTTGAAATAATCATAGCCAGAGTAGATAGTGAAAAACAAAGCTATATAAAGCAACAGCTGACCAATTAAATTCCAATGTAAGAGCAAAAAGATAATGGCAAACATCTGACTAAAGGTCTTGATTTTCCCTGGCATCGCTGCTGCTAGAACTGTCCCTCCCGTCTCAACAAGCAACAAACGCAAGCCTGTCACCGCAAGTTCACGACAGATGATAATAGCAACAACCCAAGCTGGAGTCATACCTAACTCAATCAACATGATAAAAGCTGACATAACCAACAGCTTATCGGCCATCGGATCAGCAAACTTTCCAAAGTTGCTGACTACATTCCATTTACGAGCAAGGTAGCCATCAAGATAATCCGTTATACTAGCAACTGCAAAGATGATCGCTGCTAGCAAATGACTGCCTTGTGAATGGCCCAAAGTCAAAATAAGAATAAAGAGAGGTATAAAGAGAATTCTACCAATAGTTAATACATTAGGAATTTGTTCTTTTTTCATTGATTTTTCCTTAATCTGTAGTAAATGTAAGTGTTACAGTTCCAGTCTGAGTTGTCAGCTTGGAAGTATCAATCATTTGATTGTCCACAGTCACAGTAACTCCCTTCACTACACCTAAAGTAATGGTAACGGGATTCTTAGTTGAAACTGTTGTTTTTGCATTCTTATTGTCTGCGGATAGTGTCACACCACCCTCCAGCTCACTTCCTGAAACACTTACCCAACTAGTTGCATCTGATACTGCCAGTTGAACAGTAGCGGTTTCCTTACTCGTTTTATACCGAGCTTCAATGCGGTTTCCTTCGCCTGACACTGTAATAGTTGATTCCGTAGTAGAAGACGAGCTAGATGTCTGACTACTAGAAGATGAACTAGATGAGGTTGTTGAACTAGTCGAGCTAACAACACTATAATTAGCTGAAGAAAGACTTGGCTGAGTTTGGATGTAGTTCCAAACATAGTAAGTGACAAAAATTAAAATTGACAAAGCAAATAGAACGAAATAAAACAAGGGGAGATAAGACGTTTTTTTCTTATTTGATCGTCTGCGACCAGACAAGTCTTCTTCGTCGACATCTACCTCTTCATAAGTGATCATACTACCTGAATCATAGGCATCCAAAATAATTCGTTCATCCAATTCAACCGCCCAAGCATATTTTCTTAAAAAAGAACGAGCATAGAAGGTACTAGGAAGTTGATCAAAATCATCAGCCTCCATAGCCTCTAATAAATTCATCTGAATATCCGTTTTTGCCTGCAGTTCTTCTATACTCAATCCCTGATTTATTCTGGCTAAACGAAGCACCTCACCAATTGTTTTTTTTCTCATACTTAGCATTCCTTCTTTCTAGGGTTACTTAATCTTTTAAGCTGGAAAGATTGTAAAATCAACTAGATCACCATCATCTATCAAACGATGACCTGCTTCAAGAACATCGTCTAAAGTAATTTCTTGTAAAATTTTTGGTAAATCAAAAATAGTTTCTCCTCTGTCGACTGGTTCATACTGTGTCGCAATAAACTCCAAGGAGTTCATACTACTGAAAAATTCCCCAAACATCTCACTCTTAACAAGATCGAGATGTTCCTCTGTAAGATCTGAATCTTTCGTAAAGTTGCGAATAGCCTTTCGAAATTGATGAGACAAAGAAACAGGTTCTTTCGTTTCCATCGTCAACATCACAAAATGAAAGCGGCTATTCACTTCTACCTCTAAGGACAGCGAGGCATCCAACTTCCCTGTCTCATATAACTTTTGAAATCGCTCAGAAGTCCAACCAAACAGCATCGTAAACAATAATTTTAGCAAAATATTATAACGGTAGCAATCTTCTTCTGACACCTCACCTGCTCCCCTAATTCCAACAGCAAGTTTTGGTGAAGAAACTTCCATCCGAAGGCTATCTGTTTCTTTGACAGCTTGTAAAGTAAGCTTCTCCTTCCTTAATACCATTTCTTCCAAGTTTCTAAGTTTTTTTTGCGAAAAATACTTCTCAACCGTACCTACATCAAAATTCCCAACTAAAAACAAAGACATATTGACAGGTTTGTAAAAGGCTGTAAAGTTATTTTTTAAGTCATTTAGCTGAATATTGTTAATTGATTTTTCACTTCCAACAATATCCGCTGCCAGAGGAGTATTGGGATAAAGATTTGCTAATGTTGCAAAAAACAGACGCGAATTTGGATCGTCTTGGTACATCTCACGTTCCTGTTGGATAATTTCCCTCTCTCTCTCAACTGACTCTTCTGTAAAATGAGCAACTGTTACCAATTCTTCAAGCAAATCCAAATTTTCTGATAAATGATCTATTGTTGAAAACAAATAACTCGTCTTTGTAAAACTTGTAAAAGCATTGCTATCAGCTCCCAAGCGTGTAAAAGACTCCATAATATCTTCAGCATTTTCTCTCTCAAACAGTTTGTGTTCAAGAAAATGTGCAATTCCAGCTGGATAACACTGTAAACCTTTTTTAGATAGTGTAAAACTTGTGTCTACTGATCCAAATCGAACTGTTACAACTCCATAAACTTCATTAAATTGTTTCTTAGGAAGGAGAGAAACTGTCAATCCATTTGATAGACGAGTCTGATAAACCGTCTCCTTTACAGCAGGATAGTATTTTTCTTCAAAGGTAACTGGTGTCATTCTATTCCTTCCATAAAGTATATCGCTTGTAACCGGACACTATTTGCTGCTTTGCAGATAGTTTCTTTATCAACTTGATTTAATTTTTCAATCCAATTGTCAAAATCTGAGGTAGATTTCCCTAACAAACTATTCAAGTAAACTCGCTCGATTAGTGAGGTCTGACTATCTTGCGCAAGCAATAAAGTTCTGCGAATCATCTCCCTGGTCTGTTCAATCTCCAAATCTGTAAAATTACCTTTTTTTAGTTCAAGTAATTGATGATTCATCAATTTTCTAGCTTGATTGCGCTTTTCTCGATCAATGCCAGCATACATCCTCAATTGACCACTAAATAAATCCAATTGACTGGAGATAGTGTAGGCTAGACCAGCATTTTCCCGAACATTCGTAAAAAGCTTAGAGTGAGCAAAACCACCTAACAGACCATTCATTACTACCATGGCCAAATGATGCTTGTCTCCATAGCTCGTAGAACAATGGTAAGCCAATTCCAAAACGGATTGGCCCACATTCTTACGAACCATTCCTTCCCGAAGGACATTTGAATATGGTTGCTTGTACTGAGGTTTGACATGGAGTTGACGCCCAGTAAAGGAGAATGACCTCAACCACTCCTTCACTTCTACTTCATTAAAATCGCCCAAGAAAAAGAAATCAATTCGATCATTTTTCAGAGCATCTTGAAAGCAAGTGTAGCTACTTTCCGGAGACTCATTTGAAATACGTTTTCGCAAATCACTGTATCTCAATTGAAGACGCTCATCATGGAAGAACAAGCTATCCAACTCCTTATGAGCAAAATAAAATGAATCATCCATATCAGTAGCTAAACTAGCCAATAATTGTTTTTTTTCAATTTCAAATAAGGCTGGCTCAAAAGCACCATCTTGAGCTAAGGGGGCAAATAAAGTCTGTCTTACCAGTTCAAAAATTTGAGAAGTCAAGACATTCTTTTTACTTAAAAAATCATCCCTCACATAGGTAAATGTCAGGTCAAGAATATGTACCTGTCCCCTACGATAAGCACTTGTGGAAATATCCGTTCCATACAAACTTGCCAAGTATCTGCGAAAAGCTTGAGATGTTGGGTGAGCTTTATTGGCAGTTTCCAACATACTTGCACTTAACATGCGTCCTGCTATTGTCTCAAGAGATAAGGGAACAGTAAAACGAACAGTAATTTTATTTGTTTTAAACTTTTTGGATTGAACAAAATGTGCTGAAATTCCAGGCACCAACTCCATACCTTACCTCCTTACATATAGAGTTCTATTATACCACGAAAATCAAAATTTTTCTTGTTCTCTTTATAGCTTTCAAAAGTAAAATCGTTTTCATTTTGACTGACTTTCCTTCAGATATTTCAGGGAAAATATGGTATAATACCAAAGATTGAGGTGAATTATGGAATACAAATTATTTGAAGAATTTATTACGCTCCAAGCCCTTCTAAAAGAGCTTGGAATTATACAGAGCGGTGGTGCTATTAAATCCTTTTTAATGGAACATCAAGTTTACTTTAATGGTGAATTAGAAAGTAGACGTGGGAAAAAAATCCGTATTGGAGATACAATTGACATCCCTGATTTAAAGATTGACATCACCTTGACACAACCAAGTTTAAAAGAGCAAGAAGAATACCAAGCAGATAAGATTGAAAAAGAGCGGATTGCTAAACTTGTCAAAGAGATGAATAAGGGTGTAAAGAAAGAAAAACAAAAAACTACTTTATCACCTAAAACCAAACAAGCTCCACGTTTTCCAGGAAGATAATCATGTGGCTCCAACATTTAACAATAAAAACCTTTCGAAACTACAAAGAGACGAAAATTGATTTTAATCCAAAATTAAACGTCTTTCTAGGTCAAAATGCACAAGGAAAGACCAATATTCTAGAAGCAATCTATTTCTTGGCCTTAACACGTAGTCATCGTACTCGAACAGATAAAAATCTCATTCATTTTGATGAAGAACAACTCCATCTTTCTGGCTTACTACAGAAAAAAACAGGCTCTATCCCTCTAGAAATTGATTTAACACCAAAAGGACGTGTGACTAAAGTCAATCACTTAAAACAAGCTCGCCTCTCAGACTATATCGGACATATGAATGTGGTTCTCTTCGCACCTGAAGATCTCCAGTTAATTAAAGGAGCGCCCTCCGTTCGTCGAAAGTTTATAGATATAGAACTGGGACAAATTAAACCAATCTACTTGTCAGACCTGTCAAACTATAACCATATACTCAAGCAAAGAAATACTTACCTAAAATCCAGTCAAAAGATTGACGAAACATTTTTGTTGGTCTTAGATGATCAGTTAGTAGAGTATGGTTGCCGCGTCATAAAGCATCGGATAAAATTCATTAAAGACTTAGAGAAATTTGGTCAAAAAAAACACTTAGAAATTTCAAATCAATCAGAAGAGTTGTCAATATCTTATCAATCAACTGTCAACTTCACTAATGAAGAAGTCTTAATGGATTCTTTTAAAATGGCTTTAGAGAAAAGTAGATCAAGAGATTTATTTAAAAAGAATACTGGTGTTGGTCCTCATCGAGATGATATTTCTTTTTATATCAATGATATGGATGCTAGTTTTGGAAGTCAAGGTCAACATCGTAGTCTTGTACTTTCTATCAAACTAGCAGAGATTGAACTAATGGAAAGCATTACTAACGAGTCTCCAATACTCTTGCTTGACGATGTTATGAGCGAACTTGACAACACACGACAACTAAAATTACTAGAAACTATTTCACAATCTATCCAAACCTTCATTACAACAACAAGTTTAGACCACTTGCAAAACTTACCAGAAAATCTTAGTATTTTCAATATCCAAAACGGTAAAATATCTGTAAATTAAAATTGACACCTTTGTAAACAAAAAAGAACTCCTGAAATTCAGGAGTTCTTTTTTGTTTCTTACATGGAGTAGTTTGGTGCCTCATTAGTAATTTGAACATCATGTGGGTGACTTTCTTTGAGACCAGCACCTGACATTTCAATAAATTGAGCGTTGTCGTGCAATTCTTTAAGGTTAGCTGCACCACAGTAACCCATACCAGAGCGAATACCACCAATCATTTGGAAGACAATATCAGCTGCTGCACCTTTATAGGCAACACGACCTTCAATTCCTTCTGGAACAAGTTTGTTTGCTTCATTGACAGAACCTTGGAAGTAACGGTCACTTGAACCTTTCTTCATTGCAGCGATTGATCCCATACCACGGTAAGTCTTAAATTTACGTCCTTGGAAGATTTCCGTTTCACCTGGTGCCTCGTCTGTTCCAGCAAACATTGATCCAAGCATAACTGCATTTCCACCTGCGGCGAGGGCTTTTACAATATCTCCAGAATATTTGATTCCACCATCAGCAATAATCGTTTTTCCATATTCACGCGCAACTGCTGCCGCATCATAAATTGCTGTCACTTGTGGGACACCCACACCTGCAATCACACGAGTAGTACAGATAGAACCTGGTCCGATACCGACTTTGACAACATCCACACCCGCATCATAAAGAGCACGCGCACCTTCTGCAGTTGCAATATTACCAGCAATCAAAGTGCGATCTGGGAAGTGAGCACGAATCTCAGCAATTTTACGTAGAACCCCAGCAGAGTGACCATGCGCAGTATCAATAACAATTGCGTCAGCACCTGCTTCAAAAAGGGCTTCGGCACGTTCAAATGTATCTGAAGTGACACCTACCGCACCTGCAACTAGTAGACGACCAAACTCATCTTTAGCAGCATTTGGAAACTCAATAACTTTTTCAATATCCTTAATAGTAATCAAGCCAGAAAGACGGCCTTCTTCGTCAACCAAAGGAAGTTTTTCAATACGATGTTCTTGAAGAATATGTTCAGCTGTTGCAAGATCTGTGCCAACAGGAGCCGTGACAAGATTTTCACTGGTCATATGGTTTGAGATTGGTTGATTGTAATCTGAAATAAAGCGAAGATCTCGGTTTGTTAGAATACCAACCAATTTACGATTTTCAAGTGTCTCCACAACTGGAATACCACTGATACGGTAGCGTCCCATCAGCTCGTCTGCTTCAGCAATAGTGTGTTCTGGAGTCAAGAAGAATGGATCAATAATGACACCATTTTCAGAACGTTTTACCTTGCGAACTTCATCTGCCTGTTGTGCAATAGACATATTTTTATGGATTACTCCAAGACCACCCGCACGAGCAATGGCAATAGCCATTTGACTTTCTGTGACTGTATCCATGGCGGCTGTAATAATTGGGATATTTAAAGTCAGATTATCTGCCAATTTTGTTGTTAAATCTGCATCATTAGGCAACACATGACTTTCTGCTGGAATGAGCAATACATCATCAAAGGTAAAACCTTTTTTCAAAAATTTAGTATCCCAATTAGACATTGAAGTTTCCTCTTTTCTTTCTTTTGAGCTTGACTCTTTTTGTATTGTATCTATCATACCATTCTATGAAAATTTGTCAATTATATTTATGGCAGAAAACATAAAAAAACTATCTCTATGATTCTATGGAAGAGATAGTTTTACGATTCATATTTTATCTATTATTTGAAATAATTTAGCCCCATTGCTTCCTTAACCTCAGACAGAGTTTGCCCTGCAACTTCACGAGCTTTTTCACTTCCTTTTTGAAGCATATTGTACACTTCACCCATATCCTTAGCAAATTCGATACGGCGCTCACGAATAGGACCAAGTTCCCGTTCTAATATTTCAAGTAGATAGCGTTTCGTCTTCACATCACCAAGACCACCACGTTGATAATGTTCTTTCATATCCGCAATTTCTTGAGCATCTTCTGGACGACCAAACACATCTAGATAATGGAAAACCATATTTCCTTCAATCTTACCGGGATCCTCAACCCGAATATGATCCGGGTCTGTATACATACTCATGACTTTTTTACGCAAAGTATCGGCATCATCGGCTAGATAAATACCATTATTGAGTGATTTAGACATTTTAGCATTTCCATCTAATCCAGGTAGTCGACCTGCTCTCTCATTTTCTGGATAAATACCTTCTGGCTCAACCAATACATCACAATTATAAGCATTGTTAAAGGAACGAACAATTTCACGAGTTTGTTCAATCATTGGTTTTTGGTCTGTTCCTACAGGAACATAATTAGCCTTAAAGGCTGTGATGTCCGCTGCCTGAGCGATTGGATAAACCAGAAAACCTGTTGGAATACTTTCTCCAAATCCTTTTTGAGCAATCTCTGTTTTTACTGTCGGATTACGCTCCAAACGAGCTAGTGATACCAAGTTCATATAGTACATAGACAGCTCAGCCAACTCTGGAATCTGACTTTGAATGAAAATAGTTGATTTACTTGGATCCAATCCAACTGCTAGGTAATCCAAGGCAACATTCCCAATAGACTCTACAATCGTTTGAGGATCCTTAGCGTGATCTGTCAGTGCTTGTTGGTCCGCCAAAAAAACAAACATCTCATACTTATCTTCTTCCTGTAGTAATACTCTATTTTTTAGACTACCAACATAATGTCCAATATGCAGTTTACCTGTTGGACGGTCTCCTGTTAAAATAATGGGTTTCGTCATTTTTTTCTCCTTCGAAATGGTCTCTTCAATTATAGCATTTTTTTGTTAAAATAACAGAAAATTATTTAAATCAAAGAGCTTATTCACTGTAAATAAAATTGTAAACTTAGTTTACATAAAATTGACAAATAAAAATTTGAATATTTCACTCTTTTCTAGTAGAATAAATATATTACATATTATAGGAGAAAAACATTGCTTACAGTATCTGATGTTTCACTACGTTTTAGTGATCGCAAACTTTTTGATGATGTCAACATCAAATTTACAGAAGGAAATACATACGGATTAATTGGTGCTAATGGTGCTGGGAAGTCTACATTCTTAAAAATTTTAGCTGGTGATATCGAACCTACAACTGGTCACATCTCTCTTGGTCCAGATGAACGTCTCTCTGTTCTCCGTCAAAATCACTTTGACTATGAAGATGAACGTGCAATTGATGTCGTTATCATGGGAAATGAAAAACTTTATAGCATTATGAAAGAGAAAGATGCTATTTACATGAAGGAAGATTTTTCCGATGAAGATGGTGTTCGTGCAGCTGAACTCGAAGGGGAGTTTGCTGAACTTGGAGGTTGGGAAGCAGAGAGTGAAGCATCTCAACTACTTCAAAACCTAAACATTCCTGAAGAATTGCACTATCAAAACATGAGTGAATTGGCCAATGGTGAAAAAGTAAAAGTTCTCCTTGCCAAAGCACTTTTTGGCAAACCAGATGTTCTTCTCTTGGACGAGCCAACCAACGGTTTGGACATCCAATCAATTACATGGCTAGAAGACTTCTTGATTGACTTTGATAACACAGTTATCGTAGTATCCCACGACCGCCACTTCCTAAACAAAGTATGTACTCACATGGCCGACCTTGACTTTGGAAAAATCAAACTCTATGTTGGAAACTATGACTTCTGGAAGGAATCTTCTGAGCTTGCTGCTAAATTGTTAGCAGACCGTAATGCCAAAGCGGAAGAAAAAATTAAGCAATTGCAAGAATTCGTTGCTCGTTTCTCTGCTAATGCTTCTAAATCAAGACAGGCAACATCTCGTAAAAAAATGCTTGACAAGATTGAACTAGAAGAAATTGTGCCATCCAGTCGTAAATATCCATTTATCAACTTTAAAGCAGAGCGTGAAATTGGTAATGATCTCTTGACAGTAGAAAATCTAACTGTCAAGATTGATGGTGAAACTATCTTGGATAATATTAGTTTCATCTTGCGTCCAGGTGATAAGACAGCTCTTATTGGACAAAATGACATCCAAACGACTGCATTAATTCGTGCAATCATGGGTGACATTGACTATGAAGGAACTGTCAAGTGGGGAGTTACTACTAGCCGTTCTTACTTGCCAAAAGATAACTCGGCCGATTTTGCAGGAGGAGAGTCAATCCTTGACTGGTTGCGTCAATTTGCAAGTAAAGAAGAAGATGACAATACTTTCCTACGTGGTTTCCTTGGTCGTATGCTCTTTTCTGGTGATGAGGTTAACAAACCTGTAAACGTCTTGTCAGGGGGAGAAAAAGTACGTGTCATGCTTTCAAAACTCATGCTCTTGAAATCAAATGTCCTTGTACTTGATGATCCAACAAATCATTTGGACTTGGAATCTATCTCAAGCTTGAACGATGGATTGAAAAACTTTAAAGAATCCATCATCTTTGCCAGTCATGATCACGAGTTCATTCAAACTTTGGCAAACCATATTATTGTTTTGTCTAAGAATGGTGTCATTGATCGTATTGATGAAACCTATGACGAATTCCTAGAAAATGCAGAAGTACAAGCAAAAGTTAAAGAACTTTGGAAAGACTAAATAAGACTTCAAAACTCAGTTGGGTTAACCAACTGAGTTTTCTATCATTCTACGAGGTAACATGAAATCATTTTTAAAAACATATTGGACCTATTTTATTTCTTTCATCATTCCTGTAGTGATTATGTCTGGAGTATATCTATCTCAAGGTATCTACTGGAATAGTGATACATCCCCACTATTAGGAGATGGTTTCCATCAATACGTTATTTTTGATGTGGCTTTACGGAATATTCTACATGGAAATGGTAGTTTGTTTTACACCTTTACAAGTGGCCTCGGACTGAATTTCTATGCTCTATCTAGTTATTACTTGGGTAGTTTTCTCTCACCTCTAGTTTACTTTTTTAATCTGTCGAATATGCCAGATGCTGTATATCTGACCACTCTATTAAAATTTGGATTGATTGGTCTGTCAACCTTCTTTAGTTTGAATAAATTATTTAAAGATATCCCAAAATTTTTAAAACTGGCCTTATCCACCTCCTATGCTCTGATGAGCTTTACCGTCAGTCAGTTAGAGATAAAAACCTGGCTAGATGTTTTTATCTTGATTCCTTTAATTATAACTGGTTTACACCTACTTATAACAGAAAATAAGCGCCTACTATACTTTACAAGTCTGTCAATCTTGTTTATTCAAAACTATTATTTTGGATATATGACAGCATTGTTTCTTATTTTCTGGTATCTCTGCCAAATTTCATGGGACTTTAAAAATCGAAAATCATCTTTTCTTGATTTTGTTGTTACTTCCTTTTTAGCAGGAATGGCTAGTTTGATTATGACTCTTCCTACATTGTTTGATTTACAAACTCATGGGGAGAAGTTAACTGCCATCACAAAATTAAAGACAGACAGTAGCTGGTATTTAGATATTTTCGCAAAACAATTCATTGGATCTTTTGATACAACTAAGTATGGATCTATACCAATGATTTTTGTTGGACTGCTTCCTTTTATTTTAACCATTCTATTTTTCACAATAAAATCTATTAAGTTTCACGTGAAACTTATCTATGCAATCTTCTTCACTTTTTTAATAACAAGCTTTTACATAGAGGCACTTGATTTATTTTGGCAGGGGATGCATACCCCAAATATGTTTTTGCATCGCTATGCTTGGATCTTTTCTACTCTGTTAATTTATACTGCAGCAGAAGTCTTAAATCGCCTGAAAGAACTGAAGCTCTGGAATCTATTTATCTCACTTTTTCTTGTACTAACAGGATTCTTGGCTACCGTATACTTTAAATCACACTATTCTTTTTTAACAGATTTGAATATCTTACTCACTCTTGAATTTTTCCTAGTTTATTCACTTTTACTCCTTGCAGTCATCAGAAAATTTATCTCTGTAAATCTATTTGCAATTCTTTTGTCTTTATTTATAACAGCTGAGATAAGCTTAAACGCTTCATCTCAAATGGAAGGAATCGCTAAAGAATGGGCCTTTGCTTCTCGTAGCGCCTATAATAGAGATATCATTGCTATGGAATCCATTATAAATCAAATTGACAATCCATTTACACGTACTGAGAAACTGCAAATTCAAACTGGAAATGACAGTATGAAATTTAACTACAATGGAATCTCTCAATTTTCATCTGTTCGAAATCGTTCAGCTAGCACTAGTTTGGACAAACTTGGATTCAAATCCTCTGGAACCAACCTCAATCTCCGTTATGCAAATAACAGTATTTTGGCGGACAGTTTATTTGGAATCCAGTACAACATTTCAGAAACTCCCCTTGATAAATATGGATTTCAAGAGATTTATCAAAAGGATCATTTAACCTTATATAAAAATCAACTTTCCCTCCCCATTGCTTTTGCTACTCAATCTATTTACACAGATGTAAACTTTAACAATCACACTCTGGATAATCAGGCTTTGTTTATAAACCAGCTTGCTAATCTCAACTTAGATTACTTCTCCCAAATAACATATGATAAAACAGATAATTCTGAAGGTTTAACGAGCATCACAGGTTCTGCGAATGAAGATGCAAAGATTGATTATCAAATTGAGGTTCCTCAAAATAGTCAAGTATATCTCTCTTTTTCAAATCTTCATTTTACAAACGATAAGCAAAAGAAAGTTGACATCCTTGTCAATGGAGAAAAAAAGACTTTTACAACTGACAATGCCTTTAACTTCTTTAATGTAGGTTATACTGAAGAACAAAAAACTTTCAATATCAGTGTTAGTTTCCCTGGAAATTCTCAGGTGTCATTTGAATCTCCAACCTTCTATCGTTTAGATACTCAAGCTTTGACTGAGGCAATCCAGAAGATTAAAGAACAACCTGTAGAAGTATCCACCTCTAAAAATAAAGTCTTTGCTACATATGAAGTAAAACAAGATACCTCTATTTTCTTCACTATTCCTTATGACAAAGGTTGGTCTGCATACCAAGATGGGAAAAAACTTGAAATCAAGCAGGCTCAAACTGGTTTTATGAAAGTTGATGTTCCAAAGGGAAAAGGCACCATTACACTTTCCTTTATCCCCAATGGTCTTGTTATTGGAGCAGTCTGCTCACTAACTGCCCTTCTACTTTTTGGAATCTATAATCACAGACGAAATTCATCTATGACATAAAAAATCGACCACTTACTTGGTCGATTTTTTTAATCTTCTTGCATCTTCTTAGGCTGATAAGCCAGCATGCCTAGAGCAGTAAAGAAAGCTAGTGTTATAATAAGGAAAATCACTTGGTGATGAATATTTCCTGTCATAGAGATTGTTTGTCGTAAGCCTGATACAGAGTAACTCATTGGTAACCATGGATTGATACCTTTAAAGAAATCATTTGTCAAAGCAAGTGGATAAGTCCCTGCACTTGATGCTAACTGTAATAATAGTAAAATAAGAGAGAAGAAGGCTCCTAAACGGCTATTCCAAGTTGTTAAAGCTGTCACCATAGACATAAAAGCTAAACTTGTGATTATAATTAAAATTAAGGTTTTCATCTCATGGTTAGCAGTTAAACCAATCAGATGGACACCTCCATAAACTAAAACACCTGCTAAGACAGCTATAATTCCATTTATTTCAGATCGAGACTTCAACCAAGCCCAACGACTCTCTGGGTGACGTCCAGAAGGCAGCTTCGCAAAAATCATATTGGTAGATATAGCAGCAACAAAAAGAGCAACTGATATCATATAAGGAGCCATGGCAATACCATTTACAGAAACTTGGTCATTATCTCTTTTTGAGAGAACTAGAGGATCAGATAATGTTTCTGCATTTTCAGATTCTGTTGATGCTGATTTGAGCTGATTATTAGCATTTCCTAATCCTTGTCCTAATGAATCAACTCCTGTATGTAAATCTTCAAGACCAGAGGTTAAGGTTGTTCCACCTTCTGCTAGTTTTCCAGCACCATCTGCAATCTTCATAGCACCACTTCCTAGTTGGGATGCTGCAGAAAGTAACTGTGTTGATTTGTCTGTTAATTGACCAGAGCCAAATTGTAATTTAGTAAGACCTGCTATTAACTCTGGACTCTTATTATTCAATTGAGCAGAACCAGATGACAAACTTTCTATACCTGATACTAATTCTGGAGCTTTTCCAGCTAACGCATCTACTCCATCTGTCAAGGTTGATGTATTTTGTGTCAACTTACTTGATCCAGAAACTAATTGATCTAGACTAGTTGTTAAGTTTGCATTCTTTTCACTCAGTTTATTGGCACCTATAGAAATAGCATCCAGTCTTTTAGTATAGTTTACAACTCCTTTTTCAATTGACTGACTTCCTGGAACCAACTGATTATCTACAGCAGTTTGCAATTTTGTAAATCCATTTGACAAGGTTGTCAAGGAGCTAGATGCTTCAGGTAAGAGTTTATTTGCCTTCGTCTGCACATCAGATAGATTAGAGACTTGTTGTTCTGAATTCTCTATACTTTCTTTCAATCCTCCTACTGTCGTTAAAATTGTTTTTGCTGACTCAATAGTAGAACTAGAATTTTTAGAAATAGCTTCTGTCAGTTCTTTCTTTTGTTCCTCTGTAAGAGATTGATAAGTAGCTGTTGATTGAAGGTTAGCAATGGTTTTCTCTTGTTCTGTCTGACTTTTGATCACAATATCCTGTGCAAGAGTTGTTAGATTTGGCAAAGCTTCTGATAATGTCTTTTTCAGTTGAGTATTATCTGCTATCGTAAGAGCTTGTAGTGTTTTATTCAGTTCTCCTAGACTAGTTGCCAATTGAGTAATTTGTTCATTTTGTTGAGATGAGGACTTTAATTGACTTGAAATTTCTTTAATACCAGTGTTTAATTGCTCTATTCCATCTCTTAGTGTATCTGATTGATTGGATAATTGACTTGTTCCATTAGAAAGTTTCTCTACACTACTTGTATAAGCATTTACACCAACTGAAAATTGATTGAGACCTACATTCAGTTGTGAAACCCCACTTGTGTAGGACTTTATACCTGTATTTAGCTGATTTACACCTGCCACCAACTCAGGAGTTTTGGAAGCTAATTGACCTAGTCCAGTGTCAACCTGTGAGACAGCATTTGTATAACTTTGTAAACCACTATTAAAAGTCCCTAAACCAAGATGTAATTGCTCTATGGCAGATACATAGGCAGACAAGCCTTTTGTAAATTGATTAGCTCCATTTGAAAAAGTTACAGTTGAGTTTGCTAGAGTATTAAGATTTGCAGATAATGTTTGACTTCCCATCACCAACTGATTCGCTCCATTAGCCAGTTGTTCACTTCCATCAGCTGCCTTGTTTACTCCAGACTTCAAGTCATTCATTTTTTGAAATAAAGCCTTGGTATACGTTTCAGTTACATTAGTAGAAACGGTTTGTTTTAATTGTGTCATTGCAGAATCACTCATCTTGCTAGCGATAAAACTATGTCCACTTGAAGTCTGATAATCAATCTGCATCTGTTCAGGATGATTTGTTAGGATAGAAGCAGCTTTTTCAGACAAGTCACTTGGTAAAGTCACTACCATGTAGTAGTCACCATCTTCTAGGCCTTTTTCCCCCTCCTCTTCATTAACAAAATGAAAATCCAAAGCCTTATTTTCTTTTAAATTAGACACCATGTCTTCCCCTATTGTCATTGTCTGTCCATTATAAGAAGCTTCCTTATCTTTATTGACAACTGCCACAGGTAACTCCGATACTTGACCATATGGATCCCACATGGATGATAAAAATATAATGTTGTATAGAGCTGGGATGAGAGAAATTCCTATCATTACAATGATAAATGTCGGTTTTTTAAATATTGCTTTCCATTCTTTAAACATATTTCCTCCTTTTTTTAAACATATTGTCTAAAATTTTGATATAATAGATTATACATCAAAAAATCCAAATTACAAGGTAAAAAATCATTTTTTAGACATATTGTCTAATTTGTCTACAAGGAGGAAGTATGAAAGAAAGTAACAAACGCTTAAAAACAAAACGAATTATCGAAAATGCCATGGTTCAATTATTGATGAACCAGCCCTTTGATCAAATTTCTACGGTCAAGTTAGCTGAAAAAGCCGGAATTAGTCGTTCCAGCTTTTACACTCACTACAAGGATAAGTATGATATGATTGAACATTACCAAAGTAAACTATTTCATACCTTTGAGTATATTTTCCAAAAACATGCTCATCATAAAAGAGATGCTATTTTAGAAGTATTTGAATATTTAGAGTCTGAGCCACTCTTGGCTGCTCTTTTATCTGAAAATGGGACAAAAGAAATTCAAAATTTCTTGAGAAATAAGCTTCACATTATGCTTAGCACAGACCTTCAGAAGCGCTTTATGAAACTACAACTCAATCCAATTGAACTCGAATATAGTAGCATTTATCTAACAAATGCCCTATTTGGTGTTTGCCAGACTTGGATTGCTCACGGAAAAAAAGAAAGCCCGCAAGAAATGACAGACTTCCTTATGAAAATGTTAGGCGATATAAACTAAGAATAAAAAGAACACCGGGTGGTGTTCTTTTTATCTGACTCCGCCAGTAGGACTCGAACCTACGACATCATGATTAACAGTCATGCGCTACTACCAACTGAGCTATGGCGGATAAAATAGTCCGTACGGGATTCGAACCCGTGTTACCGCCGTGAAAAGGCGGTGTCTTAACCCCTTGACCAACGGACCATCTATCTGTAGCAGATATAACCATTATATCAATTTCTTACTAATTGTCAATTACTTTTTAGATTTTTTCTCCAGAATATCTCTCAGTTTGCGAACTTTCAAACGAGTGATGGGGCAGCGATGATCTTCATAAAAGACAACTTCTAGATTCTTTCGATCAATTTCTCTAACATTTCCAATATTGATTAGGAAAGATTTATGAGGAGAATAAAATCGCTGGGTATATTTGTCCTTTTCTTGAATATCTGTCATTGTTCCATAGAACTCTTTGGCAAAATTCTTACCAATAATCCGCAACTTATGAGAAACACCTGTGGTTTCGATATACAAAATATCATGGTAAGGGATTTTCAAATCATTTCCCTTATAGTTGTAATCAAAATAGTCTACAACATCTTCGTTTTCAAGCAGCATGCTCTTAGTGTAAAAAATACTCTGCTCGATACGTTTTTTGAATAATTCATCATTGATGTCTTTGTCTACAAAATCTAGAGCTGATACCTGGTATTTATAAGTTAAAGTAGCAAATTCAGATCGACTGGTAATAAAGACAATAATAGCATAAGGATTGTGATGGCGGATAAACTGAGCTACTTCAAAGCCCTTTTTCTCAATTCCATGAATATCGATATCTAGGAAATAAAGCTGGTTTACTTCATCATTTTCAATATATTCCTTAAATTCACGAACTTTTCCTGTTGTCTTATAAGAAATAGGAATATTTGATTCCTCCGAGATTTCATTCAATATTCTCTCAAGTCTCACTTGATGCTCAATAACATCTTCTAAAATTAGTACTTTCATTCAAATTCCCTCTTAAATCTAATAATTTGTCTAAATGTGTTGTCTTCCATCTCTGTTTCCAAAATAATGTTGTCATACTTATCTAAAATCTCTTTGACATTATTAAGCCCTAGACCTCTATTTCTTCCCTTGGTAGAGAAACCTAAGGCAAATAAGTCTTCTGAAGGCGTCATAGTGATTTTACATGAATTCTGGATGACTATAACTGTTTCAAAATCCATTTTAATGACTGCAACTTCAATTTGTTTCAAGTAACTATCTGCGGCACCTTCAACAGCATTGTTTAATAAAATACTCATGATACGAACAAGATCAAGTAAATCTATTGACAGTCTAGTAATGATATCCTTTACTTCCAATGTAAACTCTACATCATTTTTTCGTGCATAGACAATCGATTGAGCAATTAAACTTCGTAAAGCAGAATCTTCTATATTATTTAAATCAAAGTAAGTATATTTTTCTGACCTCAATTTCTGATTTGCTTTTACTAGGACTTCATTGTAAACCCTGTTAATTTCTTGTAAATCTCCACTGTCAATCGCCATTTGCATGCTGACAAGCATCCCTGCATAGTCATGACGAAAACCTCGAATTTCATTATATAACTCCACAATTTCGTCAGTATAAGTCTGTAAATGTTTTTGTTCAAATTTCTTTTGTTTTAGAGCAATCTCTTTTTCAATTTGAACCTTGTAAGAGTTCATTGCAAAGAAGGTTAAAAGGAGCCCAACAAAAACTACGGATGATAAAATACTTCCAAAACTATTTAAATGAGAAATAGTACTCACGATATCTGAAATAAAAGAGACGATATGCAGGAAGATAAATACATATAGCACTTTTTTCAAAAAAGAATAGAGATATTCTTTGTCAAAATATTTAAGTTCTAGGTTGAAATAGGTAATAATTTTTTTAATTATAAAATAGGTTAATAACAAAACTACCAAAAAGAAAAGATCTTCATGTTGTAATGCTAATTGATCTCCTGTTATAGAGGATAAAGTTACCGATATGAATGTATGGGTAGTGTGATATAAAAGAGAAATTAATAAACTAATAAAAATTCCTTTATACTTATCATATTTCTTTAATCCTCTTAAATAACCATATATCACTAAAGGGAATAAAAATTTCTCTCCCCCTAATCCATGTAAAGATACAAAATAAAAGAAAAATTCAACTACTAACTGTAATATAAATAGCCAAATGCTGAACACATATAATTCTTTTTTAGTTGTTTTACAAATCCATTCATAATTTCTGCTAAGAATAAAAAGACCTAGAATAACTATTGCCAATCCGAATAAATTCATTATTTCCTACCCTAATTTTTAATTATTTTCTTTTTTGAAAAAGAAGACTACGTATTACGTCTGGAATTCTCCTTTCCCCACCTTGAATCTCCTGCAATTCTTTCTCTGTAAGCTTTTTGAACTGTTCCAATTTAACTGTGTTTTTCATAATAAAATCTCCTGTATTGTTTTTCTTGTAAATTAACTTACAAGTTTATTATACAAAATGAAGATTATCTAAGAAAAATTTCTTCTCAACTGCACTGTTTTGTACCTGAAATGCACTTTTTTAAGAAAAAAGCTGGGAGTAATCCCAGCTTTTTCTCTAATGTACTGATCCCAGCAGGATTCGAACCTGCGACCGTTCGCTTAGAAGGCGAATGCTCTATCCAGCTGAGCTATGAGACCTAACATGACCATTCTATCAAAAAATAAGAGGTAAGTCAATCTTCTATTTATGATAAGGGGATCCCTGCTGAATGGTAAAAGCACGATAAATTTGTTCAACAAGAACTAATCTCATTAACTGATGTGGCAAGGTCAAACGTCCAAAACTAACAGAAAGATTCGCTCGATGCTTGACAGCAGGGGATAGTCCCAGACTTCCACCAATAATAAATGTAAGGGTAGAAAATCCCTTTATAGAAGCCTGTTCCAGCTGTCTACTGAATTCTTCTGAAGAGAGAGTTTTTCCTTCAATTGCCAACACAACAACAAAATCTCTTTCTCCAACTTTAGAAAGAATTCGATTTCCCTCTATTTCTAATATTTTGTGATTTTCTGACTCACTTGCCTTATCTGGAGTTTTTTCATCAGCTAGCTCAATGATTTCTACAGTGGCGAAACGTGAAATTCGTTTAGTATATTCAGCAATACCATCTTTAAGGTATTTTTCCTTCAGTTTTCCAACTGTTACAATTTTTATTTTCATTCTTCTATTCTAACATATTCACACTTCATTTCACATCTTATTCACAAAAAATTATATAGGAAAACAAGCAAATTCACAGAATAACGTAAGTTATCCACAACTTGTGTAAAACTTCTACCTTTAAGCTTGAATTAAGTTAATAGATTTATACTTTAATCAAATAAAAAAACAAACGGAGGCGTTTATGAAACACTTACAAAAATTTTACAAAAAAGGAGTTACCTTTCTTATCATCATTCTGATAGGATTTTTGAGTGGTGCCCTAGGAAGTTTTGTGACACTGCAACTTTATCAAAAACAAGTAAGTCAAGCCACAAATAACACTACAAACACTGTTACTCAGACTTCCTACAAAAATGAAAATGCAACAACTCAGGCCGTTAATAAGGTAAAAGATGCCGTTGTGTCGGTCATCACTTATTCAGCAAATCGGCAAAATAGTGTTTTTGGAAATGACGAGACAGATACGGATACCGACTCTCAACAGGTAGCAAGTGAAGGTTCTGGTGTTATTTACAAAAAGAATGGGAAAGATGCCTACCTTGTGACAAATACCCACGTTATTCAAGGAGCTTCAAAAGTTGATATCCGTTTAGCAGACGGTACAAAAGTTCCTGGTGAAATTGTCGGTTCTGATACGTTCTCTGATATTGCTGTCGTAAAAATTTCTTCAGAAAAAGTCACAACCGTAGCAGAATTTGGAGATTCTAGCAAACTAAATGTTGGTGAGACTGCAATCGCAATTGGTAGTCCTCTAGGATCAGAATATGCCAATACAGTTACCCAAGGAATCATTTCAAGTCTCAATCGAAATGTCTCTCTAAAATCTCAAGATGGTCAAGCGATTTCTACAAAAGCTATTCAGACAGATACTGCTATTAACCCTGGTAACTCTGGTGGTCCACTTGTAAACATTCAGGGCCAAGTTATCGGGATTACATCAAGTAAAATTGCAAGTAATGGTGGAACCTCTGTCGAAGGTCTTGGTTTTGCAATCCCATCAAATGATGCTCAAAATATTATTAAACAGCTTGAAAGTGACGGTAAAGTGACTCGCCCTGCTCTTGGAATTCAAATGGTTAATTTAGCTAATATCGGAGCTAGTGATCTTAGAAAACTCAATATTCCAAGTAGCGTAACTTCTGGTGTAGTGGTAAAATCTGTTCAAAGTAATATGCCTGCATCTGGTCACCTTGAAAAATACGACGTTATTACCAAAGTTGACGACAAGGAGATTTCTTCGTCAACAGATTTACAGAGTGCTCTTTACAACCATTCTATCGGAGACACCATTAAAATCACCTACTATCGAAATGGGAAAGAGGAGACTACAACTGTTAAACTAGATAAAAGTACAAGTGATTTAGAATCTTAATTGACATCAGTGTAAAGAAAACTTTACATATAATAAAAGATATGTTAGTGTAGAATCATGGAAAAATTTGAAATGATTTCTATCTCGGAAATACAAAAAAATCCCTATCAACCTCGAAAAGAATTTAATGCAGATAAACTAAGGGAATTGACTGAGTCAATCAAAGAAAATGGGGTCATCCAACCCATCATCGTTCGTCAATCTCCTGTAATTGGTTATGAAATCCTTGCAGGAGAGAGACGATATCGGGCTTCTCTCTTGGCTGGTCTGACTTCTATTCCAGCCGTTGTGAAACACCTCTCAGATCAGGAAATGATGATTCAGTCTATCATTGAGAATTTACAGAGAGAAAACTTGAATCCGGTTGAAGAGGCACGCGCCTACGAATCTTTGGTAGAAAAAGGATTTACTCACACTGAGATAGCGGATAAAATGGGAAAATCTCGTCCTTATATCACTAATTTTATTCGTTTGCTTTCCCTACCAGAGCACATCTTATCTGAAGTAGAAAATGGAAAAATTTCTCAAGCTCATGCACGTTCACTAGTTGGTTTGGATAAAGAGCAACAAGACTATTTTTTTCAACTAATTAAAAATGAAGACATCTCTGTGAGAAAGTTAGAAACACTGCTGACAGAGAAAAAACAAAAGAAGCAGAAAAAAAATGATTCTTTCATCAAAGATGAGGAAGATAAATTAAAAAAACTACTTGGATTAAATGTAGAAATTAAACTTTCTAAAAAAGATACTGGAAAGGTTATTATTTCTTTTTCAAGCCAAGAAGAATATGACAGAATTATCAACAGCCTGAAATAAGGCTGTTCTTTTATTTTTTCAACTCACAAATTTATCCACTATTTTTTATAACAAAAAACCAAGGAATTCAAAGAATTCCTCACTTATCCCCAACCTGTGGATAAAAAATATAAACATTGTGGATTCTTTTCCACAGATTGTGGAAAAATGCTAGCATCTATGGTAAAATAAGTCTAACAGTAAACCTTTTTACATCAGATATAGCAAAGGAGGGGATAATTGGTGAAAGAAAAACAATTTTGGAATCAAATCTTGGAATTGGCTCAAGAAAGATTGACACGTTCTATGTACGATTTCTACGCCACACCTGCTGAACTCATAAAAGTGGAGGGAAATGTAGCTACTATCTTTTTACCTAGACCTGAAATGGAAATGGTTTGGAAAAAACAACTCAAAGATATCATTGTGGCTGCTGGTTTTGAAGTTTATGATACTGAAATAAAAACTCAATTTGTCTTAACAAAGCCTGAGGAAGAATCTTCAACCTATGTCATGGATTCTGAAAATAGCAATCATTATGTTGCTTCACAGGCCAATCTTGCTATTCCATATTCTGAAACAGGATTGAAGGAAAAATATACCTTTGATAACTTTATTCAAGGAGATGGGAATATCTGGGCTAAGTCTGCTGCTCTGGCTGTTTCCGAAGACCTCGCATTGACTTATAATCCCCTTTTCATTTATGGTGGTCCTGGACTAGGGAAAACCCACTTACTGAATGCTATCGGAAATGAAATTCTAAAAAATATTCCTGAAGCTCGTGTTAAGTATATTCCTGCTGAAAGTTTTATCAACGACTTTCTTGAGCATCTGAGGCTCGGGGAAATGGAAAAATTTAAAAAAACTTACCGAAGCCTTGATCTCTTACTGATTGATGATATCCAATCTCTCAGTGGCAAAAAGGTTGCAACTCAAGAAGAATTTTTCAATACTTTCAACGCTCTTCATAGCAATCAAAAACAAATCGTTCTGACTAGTGACCGAAGTCCTAAACATTTAGAAGGACTTGAGGAAAGACTTGTCACGCGCTTTAGCTGGGGATTGACTCAAAATATCACCCCTCCTGACTTTGAGACACGTATCGCCATTCTTCAAAGTAAAACGGAACATTTAAACTACCATTTCCAGAGTGATACCCTAGAATATCTGGCTGGTCAATTTGATTCAAATGTTCGAGAATTGGAAGGAGCAATTAACGATATCACTTTAATTGCCAGAGTAAAGAAGATTAAAGACATCACTATTGATATTGCTGCAGAGGCTATTAGAGCTCGCAAACAAGATGTTAGCCAACTGCTAGTCATTCCAATTGACAAAATCCAAACTGAAGTTGGTAATTTTTATGGAGTGAGTGTCAAAGAAATGAAGGGGACGAGACGAGTTCAAAACATCGTTTTGGCGCGTCAAGTAGCCATGTATCTAGCTAGAGAACTGACAGATAATAGTCTTCCAAAAATTGGAAAAGAATTCGGAGGAAAGGATCACACCACCGTTATTCATGCCCATGCTAAAATTAAATCCTTGATTGACGAAGACGATAATTTACGCTTAGAAATCGAAGCAATCAAAAAGAAAATTAAATAATTTGTGGATAACTTTTCCTTTTCTATCTTTTTTATCCACATTTTTTAAACAAGCTTAAAAGTCTGAAATTACTAAATAGAAATCAGTTTTCCACAGAATTCACACACTCTATTATTTCTATTATCCTTCTAATACTAAAAAATAAATAAAGGAGAATCCATGATTCATTTTTCAATTAATAAAAATTTATTTCTACAAGCCCTAAATACCACAAAACGAGCAATTAGCTCAAAAAATGCTATTCCTATTTTATCAACTATCAAAATTGATGTTACCAATGAAGGCATTACTTTGATTGGTTCCAATGGTCAAATTTCTATTGAAAATTTCATTTCTCAAAAGAATGAAGATGCTGGTCTTTTGATTACTTCCTTAGGTTCGATTCTTCTTGAAGCCTCTTTCTTTATCAATGTTGTATCTAGTCTTCCAGATGTAACGCTAGATTTCAAAGAGATTGAACAAAAACAAATTGTCTTAACCAGTGGCAAATCAGAAATTACCCTAAAAGGTAAAGATAGCGAACAGTACCCACGTATTCAAGAAATTTCAGCAAGCACACCTTTGGTTCTTGAAACCAAACTACTCAAGAAAATTATCAATGAGACAGCTTTTGCTGCAAGTACGCAAGAAAGTCGTCCAATCTTAACAGGTGTCCACTTCGTATTGAGCCAAAATAAAGAACTAAAAACAGTTGCGACAGATTCTCATCGCCTTAGCCAGAAAAAATTGACTCTTGAAAAAAATGGTGATGATTTTGATGTAGTGATTCCTAGTCGCTCTCTACGCGAATTTTCAGCTGTTTTTACGGATGATATTGAAACAGTGGAGATTTTCTTTGCCAATAATCAAATCCTCTTTAGAAGTGAAAATATTAGCTTCTACACTCGTCTCTTAGAAGGAAACTATCCTGATACAGATCGTTTGATTCCAACTGACTTTAACACTACAATTACTTTTGATGTTGTTAATTTGCGTCAATCAATGGAACGCGCACGTCTCTTATCAAGTGCGACTCAAAATGGTACTGTGAAGCTTGAAATTAAAGGTGGTGTTGTTAGCGCCCATGTTCATTCTCCTGAGGTTGGTAAAGTAAACGAAGAAATCGATACTGATCAGGTGACTGGGGATGATTTGACCATTAGTTTCAACCCGACTTACTTGATTGATTCCCTCAAGGCTTTAAATAGCGAAAAAGTGACCATTAGCTTTATCTCAGCTGTTCGTCCATTCACTCTTGTGCCAGCAGATACTGACGAAGACTTCATGCAGCTCATCACACCAGTTCGTACAAATTAAGTGAAAGAGGTTGAGCCTAGCTCGCCTCTTTTATGATATAATCAAAAAAGAAAAGGAGAGTAGTATGTATCAAGTTGGAAATTTTGTTGAGATGAAAAAACCACATGCTTGCACCATCAAATCAACTGGTAAAAAAGCCAATCGTTGGGAAATTACACGTGTAGGGGCAGATATCAAAATCAAATGCAGTAATTGTGACCACCTTGTCATGATGAGTCGCCATGATTTTGAACGAAAAATGAATAAGATTATTGACTAAGAACCCTTAGTTAGAGAGTTAGCAAGTTTTCCCTTTTTGTGTTATAATGTTAGGGATTGAAATGAGAACGGAGAATGAGAAACTATGGCTTTAACAGCAGGTATCGTTGGTTTGCCAAACGTTGGAAAATCAACCCTTTTTAATGCAATTACAAAAGCAGGAGCAGAGGCGGCAAACTACCCATTTGCGACTATTGATCCAAACGTTGGGATGGTGGAAGTTCCAGATGAACGCCTACAAAAACTAACAGAAATGATTACTCCTAAAAAGACAGTTCCAACAACCTTTGAATTTACAGATATTGCAGGGATTGTAAAAGGAGCATCAAAAGGAGAAGGTTTAGGAAATAAATTCTTGGCCAACATCCGTGAAGTAGATGCGATTGTTCACGTAGTTCGTGCATTTGATGATGAAAATGTTATGCGCGAGCAAGGACGTGAAGACGCCTTTGTGGATCCACTTGCAGATATTGATACTATTAACCTAGAGTTGATTCTTGCTGACTTAGAATCAGTTAATAAACGCTATGCGCGTGTGGAAAAAATGGCAAGAACCCAAAAGGATAAGGAATCAGTAGCAGAATTTAATGTTCTTCAAAAGATTAAACCAGTCCTTGAAGATGGAAAATCAGCTCGGACCATTGAATTCACAGATGAGGAACAAAAAGTAGTCAAAGGTCTCTTCCTTTTGACCACTAAACCAGTTCTTTATGTTGCTAATGTGGATGAAGATGTCGTTTCAGATCCAGACTCTATCGACTATGTCAAACAAATTCGTGAATTTGCAGCGACAGAGAATGCTGAAGTAGTCGTTATTTCCGCGCGTGCTGAGGAAGAAATTTCTGAGTTAGATGATGAAGATAAGCAAGAGTTTCTTGAAGCACTTGGCTTGACAGAATCAGGAGTTGATAAATTGACTCGAGCGGCCTACCACTTGCTTGGACTTGGAACTTACTTTACAGCTGGTGAAAAAGAAGTCCGTGCTTGGACCTTTAAACGTGGAATGAAAGCTCCTCAAGCTGCTGGTATAATCCACTCTGACTTCGAAAAAGGATTTATCCGTGCAGTGACCATGTCATATGAGGATCTAGTGAAATACGGATCTGAAAAGGCTGTAAAAGAAGCTGGGCGCTTGCGTGAAGAAGGAAAAGAATACATCGTTCAAGATGGCGATATCATGGAATTCCGCTTTAATGTCTAATAACATTTAACAAATAGTGTCAATTAGGTTGGAAAAAAATTCCAACCCTTTTGGCTTTTGAAAGGAAAATAAATGACTAAATTACTTGTTGGATTAGGAAATCCAGGGGATAAATATTTTGAAACCAAGCACAATGTTGGTTTTATGTTGATTGACCAATTAGCTAAAAAACAAAATGTCACTTTTACACACGATAAGATATTTCAAGCTGACCTAGCATCTTTTTTTCTTAATGGCGAAAAAATTTATCTTGTCAAACCAACGACTTTTATGAATGAAAGTGGAAAAGCAGTTCATGCTTTATTGACTTACTATGGTTTGGATATTGAAGATTTACTCGTTATTTACGACGACCTTGACATGGAAGTTGGGAAAATTCGTTTAAGAGCAAAGGGATCAGCAGGTGGTCATAATGGGATCAAGTCAATTATTCAACATATAGGTACTCAGGTCTTTAACCGTGTTAAAATAGGTATTGGCAGACCTAAAAAAGGTATGTCAGTGGTTCACCATGTTTTAAGTAAGTTTGATCAGGATGACTATGTAGGTATTTTACAGTCTATTGACAAGGTTGACGATGTTGTAAACTACTATTTACAAGAGAAAAACTTTGAGAAAACAATGCAGAGGTATAACGGCTAAATGGTGACTTTATTAGATTTATTCTCAGAAAATGATCAGATAAAAAAATGGCATCAAAATCTGACAGATAAGAAAAGGCAACTAATGCTAGGTCTGTCAACTTCTACCAAAGCTCTTGCAATTGCAAGTAGTCTAAAAAAAGAAAAAAAGATTGTGTTATTGACATCTACTTATGGAGAAGCAGAACGAATTATCAGTGATCTTCTTTCTATCTTAGGAGAGGAATTTGTCTATCCATTTTTGGTGGATGACTCTCCTATGGTAGAGTTTTTGGTGTCTTCACAAGAAAAAATCATTTCGCGGGTTGAAGCCTTGCGTTTTTTGAGTGATCCGTCTACGAAAGGGATTTTAGTTTGTAATATCGCAGCAAGTCGATTGATTTTACCTTCTCCGACTAGATTTAAAGAAAGTATTATAAGGATTGCAGTTGGTGAAGAATATGACCAACATGACCTTCTTCACAAATTAAAGGAAATCGGTTATAGAAAAGTTACTCAAGTACAGACCCAAGGGGAGTTTAGTATTCGAGGAGATATTTTAGATATTTTTGAGATGTCTCAGTTAGAACCTTTCCGAATCGAGTTTTTTGGTGATGAAGTAGATGGAATTCGGACTTTTGAAGTAGAGACACAATTATCAAAAGAAAATCAGACAGAACTTGCCATCTTTCCAGCTAGTGATATACTTTTAAGAGAAAGGGACTATATACGAGGTCAGTCAGCTTTAGAAAAGCAAATTTCAAAGACCATATCACCAATTTTAAAATCATACTTGGAAGAGATTTTGTCAAGTTTTCATCAAAGACAGGTACATTCAGATAGTCGAAAGTTTTTATCTTTATGTTACGATAAAACATGGACTATATTTGATTATGTTGAAAAAGATACACCAGTATTCTTTGATGATTACCAAAAATTGATGAATCAGTATGAAGTCTTTGAAAGAGAATTAGCGCAATACTTTACAGAAGATTTACAGAGTGGTAAAGCATTTTCTGATATGCAGTATTTTGCAGATACAGAGCAAACCTATAAAAAACAAAGTCCAGTTACCTTTTTCTCCAATCTCCAAAAAGGATTAGGAAATCTCAAGTTTGATCACATTTATCAATTTAATCAATATCCTATGCAGGAGTTTTTCAATCAATTTTCTTTTCTTAAAGAAGAAATTGAGCGATATAAAAAAATGGACTACACTATTGTTCTGCAGTCTAGCAATTCAATGGGAAGTAAAACATTGGAGGATGTTTTAGAGGAATATCAGATTAAACTGGATTCCAGAGATCAGTCAAGTATCTGTAAAGAATCTGTAAACTTGATCGAAGGTAATCTAAGACATGGTTTTCATTTTGTAGATGAAAAAATTCTCCTGATTACTGAACATGAGATTTTTCAAAAGAAATTAAAACGTCGTTTTCGAAGACAACATGCTTCAAATGCAGAGCGATTAAAAGATTATAATGAACTTGAAAAAGGGGACTACGTTGTTCACCATATTCATGGAATTGGTCAATATCTAGGCATTGAAACAATTGAAATCAAAGGGATTCACCGTGATTATGTCAGTGTTCAATATCAAAATGGGGATCAAATCTCCATCCCAGTAGAGCAGATTCAGTTACTGTCCAAATATGTTTCAAGTGATGGTAAAGCGCCAAAACTTAATAAATTAAATGACGGTCATTTTAAAAAGGCCAAGCAAAAAGTTAAGAACCAGGTAGAGGATATAGCTGATGATTTAATCAAACTCTATTCTGAACGTAGTCAGTTGAAGGGTTTTGCTTTCTCAGCTGATGATGATGATCAACATGCTTTTGATGATGCCTTCCCTTATGTTGAAACAGATGATCAACTTCGCAGTATTGAGGAAATCAAGAGAGATATGCAGGATTCCCATCCCATGGATCGACTTTTGGTTGGAGATGTTGGTTTTGGGAAGACTGAAGTAGCAATGCGTGCAGCCTTTAAGGCGGTCAATGATCACAAACAGGTGGTCGTTCTAGTTCCGACGACGGTTTTAGCACAACAACACTATACGAATTTTAAGGAACGATTTCAAAATTTTGCTGTTAATATTGATGTGCTGAGTCGCTTTAGAAGTAAAAAAGAGCAGGCAGAGACACTTGAAAAATTAAAAAATGGTCAAGTTGATATTTTGATTGGAACTCATCGTGTTTTGTCTAAAGATGTTGTGTTTTCAGATTTGGGATTGATGATTATTGATGAGGAACAGCGATTTGGTGTCAAGCATAAGGAAACTTTGAAAGAACTGAAAAAACAAGTAGATGTTCTAACCTTGACTGCAACACCAATCCCTCGTACTCTCCACATGTCTATGCTGGGAATCAGAGATTTGTCTGTTATTGAAACTCCTCCAACCAATCGCTATCCGGTTCAAACCTATGTTTTAGAAAAGAATGACAGTGTGATTCGTGATGCTGTTTTACGTGAAATGGAGCGTGGAGGTCAAGTTTACTATCTTTACAATAAAGTTGACACGATTGACCAGAAGGTTTCAGAATTACAGGAGTTGATTCCAGAGGCTTCGATTGGTTATGTTCATGGGCAAATGAGTGAGATTCAGTTAGAAAATACTCTACTGGATTTCATTGAAGGTCAGTATGATATTTTGGTGACGACTACCATTATTGAGACAGGAGTTGATATCCCAAATGCCAATACTTTATTTATTGAAAATGCGGACCATATGGGCTTGTCAACCTTGTATCAATTAAGAGGAAGAGTCGGTCGTAGTAATCGTATTGCTTATGCCTATCTCATGTATCGTCCAGAAAAATCAATCAGTGAAGTCTCTGAAAAGAGATTAGAAGCAATCAAAGGATTTACAGAATTGGGCTCTGGATTTAAGATTGCTATGCGAGATCTTTCGATTCGTGGTGCAGGAAATCTATTAGGAAAATCGCAGTCTGGTTTCATTGATTCTGTTGGTTTTGAATTGTATTCGCAGTTATTAGAGGAAGCTATTGCTAAACGTAACGGCAATGGGAATACAAGAACCAAAGGAAATGCTGAGTTGATTTTACAAATCGACGCCTATCTTCCTGACACTTATATTTCTGACCAGCGACATAAGATTGAAATTTACAAGAAAATTCGTCAAATTGACAACCGTGTCAACTATGAAGAACTACAAGAAGAATTGATGGATCGTTTTGGAGAATATCCCGATGTGGTGGCTTATCTTTTAGAGATTAGTTTGGTCAAATCATACTTGGATAAGGTCTTTGTAGAACGTGTGGAAAGAAAAGAAAATAAGATTACAGTTCAATTTGAAACAATTACTCAGCGACTGTTCTTGGCTCAAGATTATTTTAAAGCCTTATCCGCAACGAACTTAAAGGCAGCTATAGCTGAGAATAAGGGATTAATGGAAGTTGTATTTGATGTTCGAAATAAGAAGGATTATGAAATTTTAGAAGGACTGATGATTTTTGGAGAAAGTTTACTAGAGATAAAAGAATCAAAGGAAGCTAATTCTCTTTGACGTTTTTCTTCTATAAAAGGGATAAAAATGGTACAATAATAATTTGAGGTAATAAAAATGAGATTAGACAAGTATTTAAAAGTATCACGAATTATTAAGCGTCGTACAGTCGCAAAGGAAGTAGCAGATAAAGGTAGAATCAAGGTGAATGGAATCTTGGCCAAAAGTTCAACGGATTTGAAAGTTGATGACCAAGTTGAAATTCGCTTTGGGAATAAGTTGCTACTTGTTAAAGTACTGGAAATGAAAGATAGTACAAAAAAAGAAGATGCTGCTGGCATGTATGAAATTATCAGTGAAACACGGGTAGAAGAAAATGTCTAAAAATATTTTACAGATGAACAATCCTTTTATTCAAAATGAACACCAACGTCGTCGTTACCTGATGAAGGAAAGACAAAAGAGGAATCGCTTTATGGGTTGGGTCCTTATTTTGATGATTTTGTTGTTTATTTTACCGACCTATAATCTGGCCCAAAACTATAATCAGTTATTGCAACGTCGTCAGCAATTGACAGAGTTGAAAGAACAATACCAAACTCTTAGTGATGAAAAGGATAAGGAATCTGCTTTTGCTGCAAAGTTGAAAGATGAAGACTATGTAGCGAAATATGCACGCGCCAAGTACTATTACTCAAAGAAACGAGAAGCAATTTACACCATTCCTGATTTGCTTCCGAGGTAATGTCATGGAAAATTTATTAGAAGTTGTTGAGCAATTTTTAAGTTTATCAGATGAAAAATTAGAGGAATTGGCAGCTAAAAACCATTTATTACGATTACAAGAAGAAAGGGAAGAGAAGAATGCGTAAGTTCTTAGTAGTGTTATCACTACTATCTGTTTTTATCATAACTTCAAGAGTAGTTAGCACAGAAAAACAGCTCCCTTACTCTTCACAAGAAATTTATTATCTAACTGAGTCTGATCATGGATTCTACTATAAAGAACCCCTTGAATCGCCAATGGTTTATGGAGAAACAGCTGTCTATGCTAATGAAGATCTTGTAAAGGAGTCTGGAAAATTGACTTCTGGAACCACCTTTAAAATCGTAGAATGGCGTTTGAATAGACAAGGTATTCCTGTTTTTAAATTAAACAATCATCAGTTTATCCTTGCAGATAAGCGTTTAGTCTATGATCAAAGTCAAGTTCAAACTCAAAGTAGACAAGTATGGTTGGAACCGGGGTTTGTTATCTATAACAGTCCTTATGGTGCTAAAGAAATTTCTTCATCCCTCTCTCCCTATCAACGCGTAACAGTAGATAGAACCCTCTTTGCTGAGGGACAAGAATTTCTTCATATTGATCAAGTTGGGTGGGTACCAAAAGAGTTCGTCTCAGAAGAGGACAATCGTATCCAGAAGGTTCAAGAAGTCTTGTCAAACAACTATCAGAATGAAAATTATTCTATTTATGTTAAACAACTGAGTACAGGTAAAGAGGCTGGGGTGAATGAAGACAGCAAACTCTATGCAGCTAGCATCTTGAAACTAGCCTACCTTTATTATGCTCAAGATAAGATAAATCAAGGTGACTATACGCTGGACAGTAGCTTCAAGTATGTCTCAGAAGTCAATAATTTCCCTGGATCCTATAAACCAGAAGGTAGTGGTAGTTTACCTAAAACAGGAGACAACAAAGACTACAGTCTCCAACAATTAATTACCAAGGTAACAAAGGAGTCTGATAATGTTGCTCATAATATTTTAGGTTATTATGTGACCAATCAATCTGACGGGGCTTTTAAAGAAAAAATGTCTACCATTATGGGTGAAGATTGGGATGTGAATGATAAATTAACTTCTTCAAAAATGGCTGGAAAAGTCATGGAAGCTATTTATAATCAGAATGGCTTTGTACTAGAGTCTCTAAGCAAGACGAATTTTGATAACCAACGAATTGCGAAAGGTGTTTCGGTTAAGGTAGCTCACAAAATCGGAGATGCTGACGAGTTTAAACACGATACTGCCATTGTCTTTACAGACTCACCTTTCGTTCTCTCTATTTTCACTAAAAATTCTGATTATGACACCATTGCTAAGATAGCTAAGGATGTCTATGAGGTTCTAAAATGAGGGAGCAGGATTTTTTAAATCATTTTCTCAGAAAAGAGTATTTCAAAAAACATTCTAAAATCGTATTAGCTCTGTCTGGCGGACTGGATTCGATGTTTTTATTCCATCTACTGTCCACCTATCAAAAAGAGTTAGAAATTGAGCTGATTGTAGCACATGTCAATCACAAGCAGAGAAGGGAGTCTGATTGGGAGGAAAATGAACTAAGGAAGTTAGCTGATGTAGCTGGACTTCCTATTTATATCACAAGTTTTTCAGGAGATTTTTCAGAAGCGCGTGCTCGAGAGTTTCGTTATGATTTTTTTAGAAAAATCATGAAAGAGGTTGGAGCAACTGCCTTGGTCACTGCCCACCATGCAGATGATCAGGTTGAAACGATTTTGATGCGCTTGATTCGAGGAAGTAGGCTACGTCATTTGACAGGAATAAAAGAAAGTCAAGTAGTTGATGATATCGAAATCATCCGCCCCTTGTTGCATTTTCATAAAAAGGATTTTCCACCAATTGTTCATTTTGAAGATCAAACAAATCAGGAAAATGCCTATTTTCGCAATCGTATTCGAAATAGGTATTTACCAGAGCTTGAAAAAGAAAATCCTCGTCTTAAATCCGCTCTTTTAGATTTAGGAAGGGAAATTTCAGATTACCAAGTAGCCATAATGGAGCTCTCTGAACAGATTAATGTGGAAGATTTGAATGAGCTCTTTTCATACTCACAACAAACTCAAGGGGTTTTACTGCAGAACTATCTCAATCAATTCCCTGACTTAAATCTTACGAAAGCTCAGTTTGCAGAAGTTCGACAGATTTTAGCAACTAAAAGTCAGTATCGTCACCCACTGAAAAATGGTTATGAATTGATAAAAGAGTATCAGAATTTTCGAGTTTGCAAAATCAGTCCACGGTCTGATGAAAAGAAAGATGAACTTGTGTTACACTATCAAAATCAAGTTCGACATAAGGGTTGTTTATTTTCCTTTGGTATTCCTATTGAAGGGGACGCTGTTCAAAAAATAATGGTTTCACGGGAAACACCTGTATATATTAGATGTCGAAAACCTGGCGATGTTCTTATTCTGAATGGGCATCGAAAGAAACTGAGACGTTTATTTATAGATTTGAAAATCCCTATTGAAAAACGAAAAACAACCCCTATTATTGAGCAATTTGGAGAAATTGTCTCAATTTTAGGAATTGCGACCAGTGATTTGAGTAAAAACACGAAAAATGATATAATGAACACTGTACTTTATATAGAAAAAATAGAATAGATAGGTAAAAAGATGTTAGAACACGATATTGAAAAAATCCTCGTTTCACATGATGAAATTACAGAAGCAGCTAAAAAGCTAGGTGCGCAACTAACAAAAGAATATGAGGGGAAAAATCCAATTCTTGTTGGAATTTTGAAAGGATCAATTCCTTTTATGGCTGAATTGGTCAAACATATTGATACGCATATTGAGATGGACTTCATGATGGTATCTAGTTACCATGGTGGAACTGCAAGCAGTGGTGTGATCAATATCAAGCAAGATGTAACTCAAGATATCAAAGGAAGACATATTCTATTTGTAGAAGATATCATCGATACAGGTCAAACTTTGAAGAATTTGAAAGATATGTTTATTGCAAGAGAAGTGGCTTCTGTTAAAATCGCGACTTTGTTGGACAAACCAGAGGGTCGTGTTGTTGAAATTGAGGCAGATTATACTTGCTTTACTATTCCAAATGAGTTTGTAGTAGGTTATGGTCTGGATTATAAGGAAAATTATCGTAACCTTCCTTATGTCGGAGTATTGAAAGAAGAAGTTTATTCAAATTAGAAAGATCTATCTTTAATGAAAAAACAAAATAATGGTTTAGTTAGAAATCCATTTCTATACTTGTTAATTATCTTCTTCCTTGTAACAGGATTCCAGTATTTTTACTCTGGAAATGCTGCTGGGAAAAGTGAAAAAATTAACTATACAGAATTGGTAAAAGAAATTACAGCAGACAATGTAAAAGAATTGACCTATCAGCCAAATGGTAGCATCATTGAGGTGTCTGGTGTTTATAAAAATCCTAAGACTAGTAAAGAAGAAACAGGGATTCAATTTTTCACTCCTACTGCCACAAAAGTAGAAAGATTCTCAAGTACCATTCTTCCGTCGGATTCAACAGTTTCAGAATTGCAAAAACTTGCTTCTGAACATCAGGCTGAGGTAACAGTTAAACATGAGAGTTCAAGCGGTATGTGGATCAATATCCTTGTCTCTGTTGTGCCATTTGCTATTCTCTTCTTCTTCCTATTCTCTATGATGGGAAATATGGGAGGAAATAATAGTAGAAATCCAATGAGTTTTGGACGTAGCAAGGCCAAAGCTGCTAACAAAGAAGATATCAAGGTACGTTTCTCAGATGTTGCAGGTGCCGAGGAAGAAAAACAAGAATTAGTCGAAGTTGTTGAATTCCTAAAAGATCCAAAAAGATTTACCAAACTTGGCGCGCGTATTCCTGCAGGTGTTCTTTTAGAGGGACCTCCGGGAACAGGTAAGACTTTGCTTGCTAAGGCGGTTGCCGGAGAAGCAGGCGTTCCATTCTTTAGCATCTCAGGATCGGACTTTGTAGAAATGTTTGTCGGAGTAGGTGCAAGTCGAGTTCGTTCTCTTTTTGAGGATGCAAAAAAAGCAGCACCAGCCATTATCTTTATCGATGAAATTGATGCTGTTGGTCGCCAACGTGGTGTCGGTCTCGGTGGAGGAAATGATGAACGTGAACAAACCTTGAACCAACTTTTGATTGAGATGGATGGTTTTGAGGGAAATGAAGGAATTATTGTTATCGCTGCGACAAACCGTTCAGATGTCCTTGACCCTGCTCTACTACGCCCGGGACGTTTTGATAGAAAAGTCTTGGTTGGTCGTCCTGATGTTAAAGGTCGTGAAGCAATCTTGAAAGTTCACGCTAAAAACAAACCTTTAGCAGACGATGTTGATTTGAAATTAGTTGCCCAACAAACCCCAGGCTTTGTGGGAGCTGACTTAGAAAATGTTCTAAACGAGGCAGCCTTGGTTGCAGCTCGTCGCAACAAGTCAGTCATTGATGCTTCAGATATTGATGAGGCAGAGGACAGAGTGATTGCTGGACCATCTAAAAAAGATAAAACAGTATCACAAAGAGAACGCGAATTGGTTGCTTATCATGAGGCTGGACATACCATTGTTGGTTTAGTCTTGTCAAATGCCCGTGTTGTTCATAAAGTTACCATTGTACCACGTGGACGTGCAGGTGGTTACATGATTGCACTTCCTAAAGAGGATCAAATGCTTCTATCTAAAGAAGACATGAAAGAGCAATTGGCAGGTTTGATGGGTGGACGTGTAGCTGAGGAAATTATCTTTAATGTCCAAACGACAGGAGCTTCAAATGACTTTGAACAAGCTACACAGATGGCGCGTGCAATGGTCACTGAATACGGTATGAGTGAAAAACTAGGTCCAGTTCAATACGAGGGTAATCATGCTATGTTTGGTGCACAAAGTCCTCAAAAATCAATTTCAGAGCAAACAGCCTTTGAGATTGATGAGGAAGTACGTTCATTATTAAATGAAGCACGAAACAAAGCAGCTGAAATTATTCAATCAAATCGTGAAACCCACAAACTGATTGCAGAAGCATTGTTGAAATACGAAACATTGGATAGTACACAGATTAAGTCTCTTTACGAAACAGGAAAAATGCCTGAGACTATAGAAGAGGAATCTCATGCCCTATCTTATGATGAAGTAAAATCAAAAATGAGTGAAGAAAAATAACCTAGAGAGGCCATGCCTCTCTTTTTGTATGCAGTTGAGGCAACGAGAAATACAGAAGAGGAGAAGAAGATCAAAGACTAGGTTCTTTCTGCTAAACTAAAGGCAGAAAGGAGAGGTCTATGAATCTAAAAGAATTATACGAAGAAAGTAAAGGGATTGTAAACAAGTGCCGCAAAGAATACCATTTACATCTGTGGGAGAAAGAGGACTGGGACCAGGAGGGCATGATGTGCCTGTATGAACTGGTCAGTCACCATCCAGAGTTACTAGAGGGAGAACGCCATCGACTATATGTGTGCTTTAAAACCAAATTCCGCAATCGCATCCTAGACTACATCCGTAAACAAGAAAGTCACAAGCGCCGTTTCGACAAAGAGCCCTATGAGGAGGTGAGCGAAATTAGTCATCGCCTAGGAGAAAAAGGACTCAGACTGGATGATTACTATCTCTTTCATGAACTTCTAAGGAATTACAGAGCAAGTCAGAGTAAAGAAAAACAAGAACAACTTGACCGTCTAATGGGAGGAGAATGTTTCAAAGGTAGAAAATCCCTTCTGAGAGAATTAAGTATCGTATTCAGTGATTTTAGGTAAAAATAGTCAAAAGAATCCCTTGACAAAGAGGAAAAAGTAGGTATAATAGAAAGAGTTGAAAAGCTCAAGGTCCGTTGGTCAAGGGGTTAAGACACCGCCTTTTCACGGCGGTAACACGGGTTCGAATCCCGTACGGACTATTGGTGTATCACAGGGATGAAAAAAGTAAAAAAAGTTTCAAAAAAGTGTTGACATAGATCAACAGCTGTGATATACTAATATAGTTGTCGCTTGA